>NZ_JBVVQU010000025.1:0-94243 GCF_055811555.1 Mesorhizobium sp. WSM4813 | reverse complement strand
GGATGCCGGACGGGTACGTCGGGAGATCATGCGCTCGCTCCGGCCGATCGCCGCCCACAACACGCCAAGGTCGAGGCATGCAATGATCACTGCCGGGCCGGCCTATTTGAGTCACGAGCGGTCTCAAAAGGCGTACACTTCACAGGTCGCCCACACTTCCACGGCAAAGCTGGCGCTCGCGCCGGCCGGAGATCGACAACCCGACTATTCGTCTTTCTTCACATCTTCAGCTTCGTCCTTCAGCCGCTGCCAGTCTGCGCCGTGCTTGCGAAGCAGTGCCCGCGCCTGTTTGGGTGTTACGTCTGTTACCTCCGCCAGGTGCTCAACTTCGAGTTCTGCACCCTTCTTAACTCGGCTCGTGTCGCTCGTCCTCTTGTCCGCCATCTGTTGCGTCCTCCTTCGCCCGCAGTCAGTGGCACGAATGTTGAACGTTGTGGTTCCGCCCCTGTGGAACTAACTGCCGACCGTGTAGTTCTACCGCCGAAGGAGATCTCAAATGCTTCGATTCCTAATCGGTCTTGGCGCGCTGTATGCGGCATTTCAAATCGGCCGGGAGTTTGGCCGCATTGACGCGGAGGTCATCCAGACTCCACCCGACGATCGTCGCCCGACGCCTGGAAACGGGGCAGAGTTCGGCGAGCGGACCTAGGGGTTGGTAGCTCCCTCACGCCTGCGCTATCAACGCGACATTGGCGCGAGCAAAACCAGTTATCCTCGTCGCCGAACCCAACAAGAACGCAGCCTGCCTCGGAACTAATGCCGGGGCGATGTGGTTTTGCAGGATGCCTACCTACTACATTGCGCGAGAGGGGCGTGGCTATCCAGTGCCGCTGCGACGCGCCGGCTGCCCAGCACCGTACTAAGCGCGGTCGAAAGCCCGACCGGATAGCGTCGCATCGCGATCAGCTTCAGCCCGGCTGCGCCCAGCAAGCGCACGATGGCCGGCGCATCGAAGAACCATATATGCGTCGGCATGTTGGGCCGCCCGACAAGCCGCCGCCAGAAGGGCGACAGGTTGGAAAACAGCCCGACCTCGAAGCAGACCGTGCCGCCCGGCGCCACCTTCGCCGCGATCGCCCTCAGCGCCGCCACCGGATCGGGAAAGTGGCTCAGCAGATCGACATGGAAGCTGGTGTCGTAGCGCCCTTCGGGCAGACGGCTGTCCTCGATCAGCGCGCGCTCCACCGTGATGCCCAGCGTGCGTTCGACGCGCGTGGCGCGTTCTTCTGACGGCTCGACCGCCTCCACCATGAAACCGGCCCGGATCGCCGCCGCGGTGAACTCGCCGTCACCGCAGCCGATCTCAAGCAGCCGTCCACGCCGGGTGAATGCCTTCACCCAGTCGACCCGCGCACGTGCTGGCGCGGAATAATAGATGCGGTGGTGATGATCGATCGCCGCGTCCACCGGATGGGCCGGCAGCGGACCGGCATTAGTCCGGCAGATTGGACAGGCGCCCGATCGTTGCAAGTTTACTTCCCTCCATACCGCCATCATCATACAGGCAGCGGGACGCTTCTCTGACATCTATCTGGATGATGCCGTCGTCTATGAAGGCGTCTTTATCGGCGGCGTTCAGACGAGCCCGATCCGCGCTGGATCAGAGTTCATCGGCAGGCGTCGCATGCCAGCCCTGGTCCCAGGGCGGCGCGTCTGCGTGACCGGCACGGCATATTCGGCGAAGTCGGCGTTCGTGACGCGCCCGTTGCGGTTGTCGGATCACCGAGGCCTGATCCGTTTAGGACATTCCACTTCGATCGTGCCCGGGTGCAACTCGTCCCACTATCTTGTATAATGAGTATCGACTTATCGGGATGAGCCATAAATGCAGCGCGGAAGACTTGATATGCTTCTGGCCTTTCTGGCCGTCGCACGGGAAGGCAGCTTCACGCGGGCCGCCGCGCAGCTCGGAATTTCGCAGTCCACCCTGAGCCACACGATCCGCGGACTCGAAGAGCGCCTGGGCCTTCGACTGCTGACCCGCACAACCCGCAGCGTTTCGGTTACGGAGGCAGGCGAGCGCCTGCTGCGCAACATCGGCCCGCATTTTGAGGAGATCGAGACCGAACTCGACGCATTGAGCGAGTTGCGGGAGAAGCCAGCCGGCACCATTCGTCTCACCGCCAGTGATCACGCATTCAACTCCGTGATCTGGCCGAAGCTGGCGAAGCTCCTGCCGGACTACCCCGAGATCATGGTCGAGATCTTCCTCGACAACGCACTGACGGACATTGCTGCAGAACGGTACGACGCAGGCGTGCGAATGGGAGAGCAGGTTGCAAAGGACATGATCGCCGTGCGCGTCGGACCCGATATTCGCTTCGCCGTCGTTGGCGCGAAATCCTATTTCGCCAAGCGGCCGCCGCCAACGACGCCGCAGGAGCTAACCGGTCACATTTGCATCAACCAGCGCTTTTCCACCAATGGCGGGCTGTGGGCCTGGGATTTCGAGCGAGACGGTCGCGAACTGAAGGTGCGGGTGGACGGGCAGATTGTCCTGAATGGCACAGTCGAGATTCTCGAAGCCGCGCTGGATGGTTTCGGCCTCGCCTATGTGCCGCAGGACGTGGCGGAGCCCCATCTTGAGAGCGGTCGCCTTATCCGGGTGCTGGACGAGTGGTCGCCGCCTTGGCCAGGATATTACCTCTATTATCCCAGCCGCCGTCAAACGTCCCCCGCTTTCGCTCTTCTCGTCGACGCGCTTCGACACAAAAGCTGATTTATGTCGGTCCATCACCCAGCTTCGAAGGGCTGGTTATAAGGCTCAGGTCGGGCGTTGCCAGCTCGTGGCCCACGCAGCCGTTCAACTGCTCGGACTAATTTTCTGAAAAGCGCCACGTTGCGGACCAGCCTGTGAATTGAAAAGCCCGCGCCTCCGGAGAGGTCGCGGGCTGTGATCGGCGGGAGGATCCGATCTGGCAGCATTTTGTCTGCGGCTGCAGGAGCCGAACTTTCGTCGCTGGCCTGTGTTCCACACGGAAAACAAAAAACCGCCGCACAAGGATTGGTGACATAGCTGACGTTGCTGCTCGGCAAGACGCAGCAATCTTGCTAAGATCGGCGGTGGGAGGAGACGGACATGCAATCGCTGCCGATAGCCCATCCTAGCGTGGCCAAGACGACAGCCGGCGCATCGCTTCCACTCGCCTATTCCACCGCGACGCTCTGCTGGCTCCTGTCCGCCGGCGTCTACATCGCAGCCAAATGGGTTGCCCCCGAGATGCCGCCTTGGGCGCTCTGCTTTTGGCGGCTGACGCTCGCCTGCGCGATCCTGCTGCCTATCGTCCATCATCATCACGGGGCGATGCTCGTGCTGATCCGATCCCGGGCGATCGAGGTGCTGGCCATCGGCGCGATCGGGCTGACCCTCTGTCAGGGCATGATCTACACGGGCCTCAACTACACCGACGCGACGACCGCCGGCATTATCATGGCCCTGTCGCCGATCATGACCATGGTGCTTGCCCGCTACGTGCTAGGCGAGCCCCTCGGCGTCTGGAAGGCGCTTGGCGCGCTGCTCGCCCTGGTCGGGATGGTGGTGATCGTAGCGCGCGGCGACCTTACCGCGCTGATGCGGCTCCAGTTCAATCCCGGCGAGTTGTGGATCGTCGGCAGCGCGTTTTGCTGGGGCCTCTACACCGTGCTGCTGCGTCGCTCCAAATTCGCTATCGAGCTTCTGCCGATGGTGGTCCTGCTGCTAGGAGCCGGCGCGCTGGCCGCACTGCCCCTTTATCTATGGGAACTGTTTTCCGGGGAGCGTTCGGCGCTGCATGCGAACGGCCTTCTGGCACTCGCCTATGTCGCTGGCCCGGGCGGCGCTCTGATGTATTACCTCTACAACCGCAGCGTCGAGACGCTTGGCGCCGGGCGCGCCAGCATGCTGCTCTATCTGCAGACTGTCTTCGTCGCCGTGCTCGCTTATCTTTTCCTTGGGGAAGGCTTGCATGACTACGACCTCGTCGGCGCTGCCTTTATCGTCGCCGGCCTGCTGCTGGCCACCGCGATCAAGCCGAGGCAGCGCACTGTGCATGTCGCGTAGGGATACCTCTCCCGCTGCTCGTCTCACCTTCTGAGATACAGCCATAGTGTCGTCGGCGCCAGGATCGCGGTCAGCGCCACCGGCGCGATCAGGGCGAGGACGACCTGGCTGAGTGTCGCCCCGCCACCCATCAGCCCGCGCAGCGCCGTCGTCATCAGCGACACCGGGTTGACTTCGACGAAGGCCCGCAGCCAGTCCGGCATGGTTCCGGGGTCGACCATGATGTTGGAGGCGAAGACGAGCGGGAACAGGAAGGTAAAGCCGAGCGTCATCACCGTGGTCGGCGTGCGGATCAGCAGGCCGAGCACGATGAATACCCAGCCCATGCCGAACCCGATGGCGATCAGCATCGCGAAGGCGGCAAGCACGCCGAGGATGCCCGCCTCAGGCCGGTAGCCGAGGATCAGCCGATGGTGAGAATGATCGAGGCGGCAATCAAATGCCGCAGGATGTCACCCACCATCAGGCCGGCGAACGGAGACAGCGACCAGATCGGCAGCGATCGGAAGCGGTCGAACAAGCCACTTGCCGAGATCAGTCGACAATCCCATGCCCGAATAGACTGCGTTGAACACCACGGTCTGAACCAGGATGCCGGGTAGGAAGAACTGCAGGTATTCGCCAGGCGAACCGGCGAGTGCGCCGCCGAAGACGAAGGTGAAGAGCAGGGTGAACATGATCGGAGTCATCACCAGATCGAAGAGCTGCTCCGGCACATGCTTGAATTTCAGCACCGCGCGCCATCCGAAGACCAGCGCGTTGGAAAGGGCTGATGGGGTCTTAGGTCGGGCGACGCTTTGCAGCCGCTGCAGGGATGTCGTGTCGATCATGGGTTGTCGTCCTTCCGGCTTTCACCCAGGCCCGGCCGGCCCGTCAGCGCGAAGAAGACCTCCTCGAGGCTGGGCTGACCCATGGAGAAATCCGACAGCTCGATGCCGGCGGCGACCAGATCGGCCAGCGCCTCGTTGGCGGCCTTCGCCGTGCCAGCAAGGACGGAGAGTTCCGCGCCTTCGGCACTGCGTTGGACAGGATGTTCCAGCCGGCGTTCCAGAATGGTCGCCGCCTGGTCCAGCCGTGCGACATCGGCGAGCGCAACATGGAGAAAGCCGGAGCCGGTGGCCGCCTTCAGTTCGCGGCTGGTGCCCTCGGCGATTTTCCTGCCGTGGTCGATGACGGCGATGCGCGCTGCGAGTTGGTCGGCCTCTTCGAGATATTGCGTGGTGAGCAGGATGGTGACGCCGGCCTCAGCGAGGCCGCGGATCATGCCCCAGACATCCTTGCGGGCGTTCGGGTCGAGGCCTGTAGTCGGCTCGTCAAGGAACAGCACGCCCGGCGTGACGACCAGCGAGGCGGCTATGTCGAGCCGCCTTCGCATGCCACCCGAATAATCCCTCACCTGCTTCGTCGCCGCTTCGGACAAGCCGAAAGCCGCGAGCAGGTCGTCCGCACGGGCTTTCGCGGCGCGACCGCGAAAACCCCAGAGTCGGGCGAGCAGGACGAGATTCTCCCGGCCCGTCAGGTCCTCGTCGAGCGAAGCGAACTGCCCGGTCATCGCGATTGCCGCACGGACCGCATGCGGGGCCTGCACGAGATCGTGCCCCATCACGGTCGCGGAGCCGGCGTCGGGGCGCGACAGCGTCGCGAGCATCCGCATCAGCGTTGTCTTGCCGGCGCCGTTCGGACCCAGGATGGCGAAAATCATGCCGCGCGGCACATCGAGATCGATACCATCGACCGCTCGCAGCTTGCCGAATGTCTTGACCAGGCCGCGGGCGCAAATGGCTGACTGGGCAAGAGCCATGGAGGGCACGCGCATAGAAGAAGTATCGTTCATGCAATCATCCGGCAGTCGCAAAATGAAGGCCAACTTCGGCGCAATGGCTGCGTCGTCAATTCCTCTGCGGGCGCATGAGCTTACCGTCTGGCTTATCCTCGTGCCAGAGGCTCCGACACTACCGGGCCGCCGAGCTGAAGCGCCGGTCAGATCGTATATCGGACAGGCCGCTACTCATCTTGGGGTTTCTCACTCGATCACGGCACAGGCCTGACGGTTTCCGGCATCACCGGCAGGCTGGCTTTTGTAGTCGTCCTGTCCGCCGTGGATCATCAATGCCTTGCCTCGTATCGCCGTATCTCCACCATCCAGCTTGACCATGCTGTTGAAAGCCTGGGCACGCAAAACGCCGTCGGGGCCGACCCGCTGATTCGGCATATCGCCTGCGTGCGGGCCTTTCCCAGTGAGGTATCCATGTTCGGCATTCGTCGGGTTGAAGTGCCCCCCTGCCGACTCATGGCCGGTCTGATGATCGCACTTTCCGGTTTCATGAACATGGAATGCGACCCATTCGCCCGCAGGCAGTCCTGTAACCTCCAACTCTATCAGCACCCCTTGCGCCGTCTCGGTCAGCGTGGCCGTTCCGTTCTTCTCGCCAGCCATGTTGACGAATTCGGCTTTTGCAGTCGCGGTGTCCTGAGCCGCTGCAGGCATCGCGACCGCCAGCGCCAACCCTGCTGCTACAACCAATTTTTTCATCGACTCGGCCTCCGGTTGTCCAAGGCATCCAAACAACAAAGGGACCTCTTCGTTCCATTTGGAACTTGGGTTTTTGTCTCCGGCACGGCCGCCAGGAAAGCGACGCCGACCACCTTTTCGATGTGTCTTCAGTCTACACCAGTTCGAAGAGTTCCGCGGTTTGCCAGCCAGCCAGCAGTATGATGATACCCCCTACGAGCCTGAGAAGCGTCTTTTCTGTAATCGACTTCACCATCAATCCGGCCATCGGCGCTGCGATCACGCCGCCGAGGACCAAGCCGGCAACGGCGATTAGATTTTCCGCCAGCTCTCCTGCCTCCTCCCAATGGCCTGTTAGCAAGGCAAACAAGAAGGTCAGAGACACCGAGAACGTGATGAGGAACTCGCTGGCATTAACCGTTCCGATAACATAGCGGGGCGTCCCGCCAAAACCGAGAAGGCCCGTCGTTACGATGGGTCCCCAGCCGCCACCCCCTGCGGCGTCGAGAAATCCACCACCAAGTCCAAGCGGAGCTACCGCGCCTGCAGGAACCGGCTTGCTTGGGATCCGCCGGAAGGAACGGAACAGGAGCCAAGCTCCGACGAGTGCAAGGTATGTGGTCACATGTGGCTTCATGACGGCCCCTTCAAACGACGTAAGCACAAAAGCGCCGAGAACGCCGCCGAGCACGCCAAACGGCATCAGCCGCCAGAAAAGTTTCCAGTCGATATTGCGGTGATAGAGGTGAGCCGAGCCCGAGGCCGCAGTGGTAAACAGCTCAGCCGCGTGAACTGAAGCCGAAGCGTGTGCAGGAGAAACGCCAAACCCCAGCAGTGTTGTCGAGCAAACCACGCCGTAGGCCATGCCGAGAGCCCCGTCCACAGCTTGCGCTACAAACCCCACGAGCGCAAAAAGAATGAATTCTTGCATTTGGCTCTCCAACAAAGCGCGGTTGTAATTGGCGAAAGAGAAACCCGCTGCCTCAACGTACGCAATTTATGCCTTCATGCTTCCACAATTCACCAAACGCCTGGGATCGATAATGGTGACGACGAATGGGAAACTGTCCGCTCGATCCACGCCTTCCTTACACTTTCAAAGTCATTTAGCTTCTCAGAACATTCAGGCGATCTCGAACACGATGCTGGGTTGGCACCCTCTTAAGTTGAAGCCGCGCATTAATCGACCTTCCTCGAAAGACCACGTCAGTCGCTCAAGCCGCACCTCCGCCGACCTGAGGTTTCCAGGTCGGACGCAGGCTTGCAGCTCTACCCCATATCTGTTTAATTGCCGCCATCCACAGGGGTGCTCCGTATCGTCGGGGCTGAGAGATGGGCTGCTAGCCCGTAAACCCTAGAGCTGATCTGGATAATACCAGCGGAGCGAGGCGGGCGATGTTTTCTGACGCACAGATTTTTCTTTATCCGACAACCGGCGATTTCGTCGGCGTCATCATCTCCGCGCTCGATGCGCTCGACCCTTGTCGCGATCCGTTGCGCATAGGCACAGACGATATTTCGACGCTGCCGGTCGGCCCCCTCGATGGCCATGTCACGATCGAGCTTACGGTTTCGGCCAACAGCCCGACCCTGCGCTGATCCTTTTCGCGCCGGAGGTCTCGCATGTCCCAACCTTTCTCCGCCGCACCGCGAATCGCAGCCTTGTTCGCCAAGGTCGGACCGGTCCTTCTATCGGTCGGCGCGCTGGTTTTGGCTTGGTAGCTCTATGCGCGCATCTCGGGCATCTCGCCCACCACGCTGCCCGCGCCGTCACGCGTCCTCGCCCAGGCCATCCAGCAGCGCCAGGCGCTGTTCGACAACACCGTGCCGACGATCAGCGCTACATTGGCGGGTTTCGCCTGCTCGCTGGCCGTTGCCTTCATCCTTTCGGTGCTGATCGACTTCTTCAAGCCGCTGCGCCGCGCCCTGTTCCCGGTGTTCATCATCAGCCAGACGCTGCCGCTGGTGGCGATCGCCCCGCTAGTCGTTCTCTGGTTCGGCTTCGGGCTCACGCCGAAGATCATGCTGGTCGCCCTCGTGACTTTCTTTCCCATGCTGGTCGCGCTGGTGCAGGGTTACGAATCGACGGATCGAGACATTTCGGCGCTTCTGAGTTCGATGGGCGCTTCCCGCATGCGCATTTTCCTGCTGGCCCGCCTGCCCTCCTCGCTGCCCTATTTCTTTGCCGGACTGCGCATCTCGATCACCTATGCCGTGGTGGGCGCCATCTTCGCGGAATATGCCGGTGCTGCCAAAGGGCTCGGCATCTACATGCTCAACGCCAAGAACAATTTCCGGCCCGATCTCGTGCTGGCGCCCGTGCTGGTCAGCGCCTTGCTCACCCTGGTCCTGTTTGCCGCTACGGTGCTGATCCAGCGCGTCGCCGCGCCATGGGAGCGGCTCGATGGCGCACGAAAATCATGAGCAGGCGGCTGGAGCTGCGCGACGTCAGCAAGCGTTTTGGCGACATCGACGTGCTTGCCGGCATCACCCTGCATGTCGAGCCGGGCGAACTCGTTTCAATCCTCGGCCCCTCCGGAGCCGGCAAGTCCACTATCTTCAGGTTGCTGACGGGCAGTCTCGAAGGCCACGCCGGCGATGTCGACTTCGATGGGCGGCCACTGGCCGACGCGCGCCGACCTTTTGCCTTCATGCCGCAGCACGATGCCCTGATGCCTTGGCGCACAGTTATCGACAACACCGCGCTCGGCCTGGAAGTGCAGGGCATGTCCCGCAAGGCGGCGCGCCGCAAGGTGGCGCCACTCTTCGGCGAATTCGGCCTTGCGGGCTTCGAGCAAAAATATCCGGCGCAGCTCTCGGGCGGAATGCGCCAGCGCGCCGCGCTGTTGCGTACCGTCGTGCAGGATCGCGCCATGCTGTTGCTCGACGAACCGTTCGGCGCACTCGACGCCCTCACGCGCACCGGCATGCAGCGCTGGCTTCAGACGATGTGGGACCAACACCGCTGGACCATCCTGCTGATCACCCACGATGTCCGCGAGGCGGTCTTCCTGTCCGACCGCATCTATGTGCTGAGCGCCCGCCCTGCCCGCGTGCTGCGCGAAATCGCCATACCTCTTCCGCGCCCGCGCAAGGATCTTGCCTCGGCGGAAGCCACCGCAATCGAAGCCGACATCCTCGATACCCTTCTCGATCCACAGCTCGCCCAAAGGACATGACCATCCTTTCCAGACGCCTCTTCATCGCTGCCGCATTGATCACCGGGCTCGGACCCGTCACGTCCGTCTCAGCCGAGCAGACTGTCACCGTCGCACTCGATTGGACGCCGAACACAAATCATGTCGGGCTCTATGTCGCCCGGGCGAAAGGCTTCTACGCCGAGGCCGGGCTCGACGTGCAGATCCTGCCCTACAGCGACACTGCGGCCGGTACGCTGATCGCCAACCGCGTGGCCGATTTCGATATACTGGGATCCATAGGATTGTTCACCCAACGCACGGCCGGCGCCGACCTCGTCGCCACCTACGCCATCGTGCAGACAGAAACCGGCAGGCTGGTGTTCAACGCCGACCGCGCCGATATACAATCCCCCAGGGACCTGGACGGCCTGACCTATGGCGGTTTCGGCAGCGCCTGGGAGAATGCGCTGATCGGCACCATCATCCGCCATGATGGCGGCGAGGGCAAATTCGAAACAGTGACGCTGGGCACCTCCGCCTATGAGGCCTTGGCCAATGGCGCAGTCGATTTTACGCTCGAAGTCTACACTTGGGAGGGGATCAAAGCGGAACTTGACGGCAAGGCTCAGCGCGCCTTCCGTTACGCGGATTTCGGCGTGCCCGACCAACACACCAATTTCATTGGCTCGAGCCGGGCCTATCTCGAAAAGAACAGGGACACGGCAACCGCGTTCATCGCCGCGACCAGGCGCGGCTACGCCTTCGCCGTCGAACATCCGCAAGAAGCGGCTGATATCCTGATCGCAGCAAACAGCGACATGCTGACCAACCGCCCGTTGATCGAAGCATCACTGAAGGCGCTGGTCGACGGCCACTACCTGCAAAGCCCGGCCGGCGCGATCGGCACGATCGATCCCGCAAAGATGGAGGCTATCGGCGACTACTTGTTCAAGGCCGGCGCCCTGCGCGACAGCGATGGGAACCCGGTCGGCGAACGGCCCGATTTCGCGGCCTATTACACCAACGCCTATCTGGCCGGCGAAAAATGAACCCGCCGCGGCGCATGCATCTCAATGCCGGGATCTTTGACCCGGCAGTCACGAGGAGCGTTCGGAAGTTTTCGACGCTGGGGGTAAGCGCACCCTTCGCGAGCGATACGGCCTTCCAAGTCTTCAGGTCTAGAATCGAAACTGGTGGCGCGTGGCGGTGCTTTATTCACGACTGGGCGCGGCTCTCGACTGACGTGATGGCTTCGTGTCGCGCTTTGGCGTCAGTTCCGCCCCGGGTTGGTCGTTCAATCGTTTCTTGACGATGTCGATGAGGCTGATGGTGACCGCGATCACGGCAGGGCCGAGGACGAGCCCGGATGCTCCGAAGAGGAGGATGCCACCGACCGCGCCGATAAAGGCCATCACGGTGTGGAGCCGCAGCCGGCTCCCGACAAGCATCGGGTAGAGCAGATTGTCGATGCCGGCGACGACGCCGCCGCCCCAGACGGTCAGGATCGCTGCGCTCGCCCAAGCCCCTTCCAGTGCGAGATAGATCGCTGCCGGCACCCAGATCACGAATGCACCGAGCACCGGCACGATGGCAAGAAGTCCCATTACCAGACCCCAGAAGACCGGAGTCGGCAGGCCGAGCCACCAGAACATCAGGCCGCCCAGCGTTCCCTGCACGACGGCGACAAACACGGTGCCTATCATGATCGCATGTACCGTCTCGGCAAGGCGGGACAGCATATATGCCGTCTCCGGTGCACGCAGGGGCGAGAGACGCTCGAGCCCCCGCAGGGCGGGTTCACGGTCCCGCAGGAAATAGAACAGCAGATAGAATGTCAGCACGAACATCACGGCCTGATTGATCGAGCCGCGCAACAGCGATGTGCTTTGTCCCGTCAGCCATTGTACAAATGTGGCGACCGTGCCGGCTGGATCGAGTTGGTTCTCGATCCACTGGACAACGGCCGAAAGCCTGGGATAGTCCGACAGGAAGGCATCTGTGTTCCAACCGCGGATGACCTCCTCCATGTAGGTGGCGCCGTTTACCGCCTCGCCAACAAGCTGCTGTGCCACGAAGATGAGCGGCAGGCCGACTGCCACCGCCGCGACGCTCACCGATATCAGTGCGGCCAGGTTCTGGTTCCTGAGCCTTTCCTCGACCCGTCGATGAGCCGGATACAGGACGATTGCCAACACCACCGCCCAGGTCAACGCGGGCAAAAAAGGCAACGCCAAGAGATAGCAGACATACAGACCGATCGCCGTCGTGGCCACGATGCCGAGCAATCTCATTTGCTTCATATCGGGTATTTGTCTCAGGTCGGGCATCTCTCTCGCCGTCTCGCAAACCAAGCGAGCCTAGTGGATTTTCCGACAAAATGGCAGCTTCCGTTGCGCACCCCACATCTAGTCTAGACTAGGCCGCTGTCGAGTATGGCAAGAGAGGCCTCGGAATTTTTCGCTCAGTGGGCTGGCTATGCTGATTGGGCTTCCGTGCGCTGGCCAGCAACGCGGCCTGCTCTGTCGTGGATGCTCTGACCTACGGCGGTTCTAGAACTCGCTCGCGGACAGCAGCTTCACAGGACCAATAGAAAAAAGGCCGGACTGTTAAGAGTCCGGCCAGGCATGAAGGTTCAAAACCTCCAGAGGGGAACGCGCCGGACGCAATGGGAGGAAAACATCCGACGCAATGCACATATGGGTCGGCACGGCTGACGTTTCAACGACATGTGGTGGGCCACATCGGCCGCTCAATAGAGCCACGCGCGGGTTCAATCGTCACGGGCCGCGGCAGCTTCGATCTGGCCGCTGACAACAGGCGCGCATGCCACGCGATCTCGCTAGCCGCTCCACATCCCGCCAGATGACAAGGCCGTGGGAAAGGCCGACGTAATCGCCATCATTTGATGCGGCCGCTGAACGGCGGCCGAGATAAATCGTGGCAGCTATTGGCGTAGCCGCCACGACAATGGTCTCACCAGCCTAGTCGATGTCGAAGGATACGCCCTGGGCCAGCGGCAGCGCCTTGGAATAGTTCACCGTGTTGGTGGCGCGCCGCATATAGGCCTTCCAGGCGTCAGAGCCCGACTCGCGGCCGCCGCCGGTCTCCTTCTCGCCACCGAAGGCACCCCCGATCTCGGCCCCCGATGTGCCTATGTTGACGTTGGCGATACCGCAGTCGGAACCGTCGACACCGAGGAACCGCTCGGATTCCTGCAGGTCGCGGGTGAAGATCGACGATGACAGCCCCGCTCCGACCGCATTGTGCTCGTCGAGCACGGCGTCGAAGTCCGAGTACTTCATCACATAGAGGATCGGCGCGAAGGTCTCTTCCGTCACCGGCGACACCTGCTTGGGCATCTCGACCAGCGCCGGACGAACGTAATAGGCGTCTGGATGGCCATTCTCGACCCGCGTGCCACCGGTCACCTTGCCACCGTGAGCGGCGGCTTCCTTCAACGCGTTCTGCATACTGTCGAAGGCCACCTTGTCGATCAACGGTCCGACCAGCGCTGATGTCTCCAGCGGATTGCCGACCGAGACGCTTTCATGGGCCTTCTTCAGGCGCGGAACCAAGGCATCATAGATGCTCTCATGCACGAACAGGCGCCGCAGCGTCGTGCAGCGCTGGCCGGCCGTGCCCATGGCGCCGAAGGCAATGGCGCGCAAGGCCATGTCGAGATCGGCGGTCGGGCAGACGATACCGGCATTGTTGCCGCCGAGCTCCAGCACGGCGCGGGCAAAGCGTTTCGCCAGCCGCGGACCGACATCCCTGCCCATGCGGGTCGAGCCGGTGGCCGAAACCAGCGGAACCTTCGGATGATCGACCAGGATTTCGCCGACGGCGCGATCGCCGATCAGCACCGACGTCAAGCCTTCCGGAGCATCGCCGAAACGTTCTGCCGCACGCTTGAAGATCGCCTCGCAGGCGAGCGCCGTCAGCGGTGTCTTTTCCGACGGCTTCCACACCACCGCGTCGCCGCAGACAAGCGCGAGCGCGGCATTCCACGACCACACCGCGACCGGGAAATTAAAAGCGGAGATGACGCCGACCACACCTAGTGGATGCCAGGTTTCCATCATGCGATGACCGGGGCGCTCGGTGGCGATGGTCAAGCCGTACAGTTGCCGGGAGAGGCCGACGGCGAAATCGCAGATGTCGATCATCTCCTGCACTTCGCCGAGCCCTTCGGACGGGATCTTGCCGACCTCGATCGACACCAGCCGGCCAAGCTCGGCCTTGTGGTTACGCAGTTCCTCGCCAAGCAGCCGCACCAGCTCGCCGCGCTTCGGCCCAGGCACCAGCCGCCATGTCTGGAAGGCCTTGTGGGCGGCATCGATGGTCTTTGCCGCATCGGCCGGCGAGATCGTCTTCAGCGCGGCGATCTGCTCGCCCGTCACCGGGCTGCGCACGATAAGATCGCCGCCCGAAAGCGCGTCCTCAGCGACACCCAGTTTCGCCAGTAACCCGGCTGTTTCCTTCGCAATCGTCATTTTCTTTCCTTTCAGATCCCGTCGTCATATGGCGTCGGTCAAAGCCTTGTGCCATGCCGTCCCTGTGCCGATCGGCACATCAGGCGCTGTCATGGCGTGGGATTACTCGTTTCAGGGAAAAATCGCCACCCCGGCATGGTCTAAGCCAAGGTCAGACCGTTGAACCAGCGATTCGTTCAGCGCGCTGTCTGTGCGGTTCCCCGCGCGGCGCCTTCCTTCATCAGGCGGTCGATATGCATGCGGATATGGGCGGCCTCGGCTGCCGTATTGGCAAGCGCGATGGCGCGGTCGAAGGCGATGCGCGCCTCCTCGCCACGACCGAGCTGCATCAGCAGTCCGCCCTTGAGGCCGAAGAAGTGGAAGTAGCCGGAAAGCCTTTGTTCCAACGGCTCTATCATGGCAAGTGCCGCTTCCGGCCCGCGCACCTTGGCCACCGCGACGGCGCGATTGAGCGTCACCACCGGCGACGGCTGCATCTGCTCGAGCAGGCTGTAGAGCAGCTCGATCTCGTTCCAGTCCGTGTCCTCGGGCTTTTCCGCCCGCGCATGCAGGGCGGCGATCGCCGCCTGCACCTGGTAAGGACCGGGCTTCTGGTGGCGCAGCGCCTTGTCGACCAGCGCCAGCCCCTCGTCGATCATCTTGCGGCTCCACAGGCTGCGGTCCTGGTCTTCGAGCAGCACGATTTCGCCGTTCTCGTCGAAACGCGCCGGCGCACGCGCATGCTGGAGAAGCAAGAGCGCCGTCAGGCCCATGATCTCCGGCTCGGTCTGGAACAGCCTGAGCAGCAGCCGGGCCAGCCGGATCGCCTCTTCGCAAAGCGGCGCGCGGGCCGGTGCCTCGCCGCTGTTGGTCGAATAGCCTTCGTTGAAGATCAGGTAGACCATGGCAGCGACGGCGGCGAGCCGTTCGGACCGCTCGACCGCACCAGGCGTCTCGAACGGCACGCCGGCATCGGCGATGCGCGCCTTGGCACGGGTGATGCGCTGCTCCATGGCGCTTTCACCGACGAGAAAGGCGCGGGCAATCTGCTTGACGCTCAGGCCTGAAACGATGCGCAACGCCACGGCGATCTGCTGCGTCGCCGGCAGGTCGGGATGGCAGCAGATGAACAGCAGCCGCAATATGTCATCGCGGTAGTGCGCGCCGTCCAGCCGTTCGGCGATGTCGGTCTCGGCATCTTCCAGGTTGGAGATCTGGTCCTCTTCCGGCAGCGGCGCCTGCTTGGCACGTTTGCGCACCGCGTCGATGCCGCTGTTGCGGCCGACGAAGATCAGCCAGGCTGCCGGATCGCGCGGCGGGCCGTTTGTCGGCCAGTTCTTCAGAGCTCGCAGGCAAGCGTCCTGGAAGGCTTCCTCCGCCGCATCGAGATCGCGGAAGTAGCGCAGCAGCGCGCCCATCGCCTGGGGGCGGGCAGTGCTGATCGCCGTGCTGATCCAGGTGAGATCGGTCATGCGGGAATCCTGGCGGGGTTGAAGAGCGAAACCGGCCGTATTTCGTAGGAGCCGCCGCTCGGGTTGACCTCGGAAAGTTCGCGCGCAAAGTCGACGGCCTCGTCGAGATCGGCGCATTCGAGCGTGTAGAAGCCGAGGAACTGTTCCTTGGTTTCGGCAAACGGGCCGTCGATGACGACCGCTTCGCCCTTGACCTTCCTCAGCGTTGTCGCAGCGGTTGTCGGCAGCAGCCGCGCCACCGGGCCAAGCCGGCCCGCCTGAGCGTATTTTTCCTGCACGCCCAGGAGTTTTTCCATGACGGCATCGTCCTGTTCCTTGCTCCACGAGCAGACGACGTCTTCGGAGGCGTAGCAGAGGATAGCGTAGAGCATGGGTGTGTCCTTTTCTCTGTCAAAGGACGAAACAGTAGGACCTATCCCGACATAACGTCGATAAAAAAATTATGCCCTGCCAGCACAATGAAAGCCTGTGGCTGCTCTGTTCGGTTCAGCTTTCCTGCGCCTTCAGCCATCTCAGAACGAGGGCTTCTTCGTCATCAAGACCGGGTATCGATCGCTTCCGCTTGTTCACGTCCGCCATTTCGCTGAGCAGCCGTCCTTCGGACCAGGCTTCGAAAACTTGCGGGTGGATGTAACATTTGCGGCAGATAGCGCGCGTGTTGCCCAGCCGCTCGGCCACCTTGTCGATGACGCCGTTCATCACCCGCTTCTGTTGTGCCTGGCTTTCGGGTCGTTCGGTTTGCGCAAACAGTGACGCAGCATGGATGGTGCCGCCCCAGGTTCGGAAATGCTTGGAGCTGAAATCGTCCCCTGCGTTCTCCCTGATGTAGCGGTTGACGTCGTCGGAGCGGATCGGTCGCCTGCTTCCATCCTCGTCGAGATACTGGAACAGCTTCTGGCCCGGCAGATCCTGGGCCCCGCGCACGATCCTGGCGATCCGGCGATCGACGAGCTTCAGCTTCCATTCCTTGCCGGACTTGCCATTGAAAGCGAAACGCAAGCTCGAGCCATTGATGTCGACATGGCGGTCGCGCAGCGTGGTCAGCCCAAAACTGTTGTTGTCGCGGGCGTAGGCAGCATTGCCGACGCGGATCATCGTATTGTCGAGCAGCCAGACCACAGCGGCGACAACGCGTTCCAGCGGCAGGCCGTGACGGCGCAGATCGGTGTCGATCTGGCGTCGCAGCTCAGGCAGGCGTTCTGCAAAGGCAACCAGGCTCGAATATTTGACGCCGCCACGCTCCTCCGCCCACAGCGCGTGATATCGATATTGCTTACGCCCACGCTGATCCCGGCCCGTCGCCTGAATGTGGCCGTCAGCATCCGGCGAGATCCACACATCCGTCCACGCCGGCGGTATGGCGAGCGCTTTGATGCGGGCCATAGTGTCGTCGTCGACACCCTGCCCGTCAGGTCCTTTGTATGAAAATCCCTTGCCCACCCTCAGACGGCGGATACCGGGCTCGGTATCGGTGACATAGGCCAGCGAGGCTCGATCGGCCGAGGCCTCCCCACCATTCTTCGGCGTTCCCTTTCTTGGTGCAACAGCCCCGGCAGCCAATCGGCCGGACGGCGACCCGGATTTATCCAGCATGTCCTCTCCGCGAGAAATTTCCCGTAGATAAGCGCCGGACCCGCCGCTGGTTCCGCCATGGCTTTCACAAACATGTCAGGCTCACCGCATGGGCGTTGAGAAGCAGTCGTCTATCTATGTTCGGCGCACACAATCGAGGGTCTCGCCTGCCGCTGTTATCCCTTTTCCAGCACAACCGGAATGACGTCGACCGCTTGCTCGCCGACCTGGCCTCCGGTCGTCTTCAGGATGCCGACGATCGGCGCGACATCCGAGTAGTCGCGGCCGTAGCCGACGGTGATGTGGTCGTTGCTTGCCCGCATGCCGTTGGTCGGATCGAACTCCTGCCATCCGGTGTCGCGCCCGCACCACACCTTCACCCAGGCATGCATGGCGTCGGCCCCTTCCAGCCGCGGTTTTCCGCGCGGCGGAATGGTGCGCAGGAACCCGCTGACATAGCCGGCGGGGACACCCAGGCCGCGCAGGCCGGCGATCATGATATGCGAAAAGTCCTGGCAGACGCCCCGCTTCAGGTCGAAGGCATCGCTTGCCCGGGTCTGCACCGTAGTCGCCTCGCCGTCATAGGTGAAATCGCGGTAGATACGGCTGCACAGGTCCATGGCCGTGCTGACAGCGGAGTTGCCGGCACTGCTCCGCGCGTAACCCGTGATATCAGCATCGATGCCGGCATAGTCGCTGGCGGCCAAAAAGTGGTGCGGTGTATCAGGCGATAGCGACCGCACCGCGTCGAGTTCCTCCCTCAGCCGGCGAATGTCGGGCGACACGTCAAGCCCGGGTTCCGGCCGCGAAACCGCGACGCGCGCGCCCATCCTGATGTCGAGCGCATCGTGAACGTCGCGAAAGGCGATCGACGTGACATTATTGCCAAAAAAATCGGAAAAATCCGAGCGTTCGTTCGGCGCCGGCGCGAAGGACAGCGAAGCGGCGATCACGCGCTGCACGTCCGATATCGTCGGCGGCAGCGCGCGCACCTGATGGCGGCCGCCGCCGGCTGCAGCATCGTAATCGTAACGCAGATTGAGCCTGATGTCGTAGAGCATGCCCGCCTTTGTCCGACCCCGCCTTACCCGAAATAGGCTTTGGCGAGGCTGTTGTAGAGGCCGCCGATTTCGTTGGCGAGATCGTCCAGGGCCTTCGCCGTCATGTCCGAGGGCTCCTTGATGGCGATTGCCGTGTTGAGCTGCAGGATCTCCTTCGCCGCCGGCGACATATGCCCCTCGCCGCCGACAGCAGGCAACAGCGCGATTTCGGCCTTCAGCCGCTCGAGCTGGAACAGGATGGAGCGAGGGTTGAGCGGATCGAGCACCAAGAGGTCGATCACCGTGCGCCGGCCGGCCTGCACCGGATACTGCCGCCGGTGGGTCATGACGCTGTCGCCGATCTCCAGCATCATGTCGAGCGCGCCGTCCGGCGCCGCAGCCCTGGTCAACCGGGCGAGCGTACGGGCGATCTGGATGCCGCGTTCCAACCGCCGGCCGATCTCCAGGAAGCGCCAGCCGGTGAAGCGGTACATATTCTCATGCAGCAGGCCGGAAAACCCGGCGAGCTTGCGCAGAATAACCGTCATCGCCCGCGTCGCGTCATCGCCCGGCGCCACCGTCATCGCGAATTGATGGATGGTCTTCGACAGATCCTTCAGCGCCAGCCAGCCATCGGGCGAGAAGCGGTCGCGGATCTGTCCGGCGCTGTAGACGGCGCTGTCCAGCGTGCCGATCAGCCCCGGCGGGATCGCCGGCGCGACGTCGATGCCGAACGGTTCGAGATGGTCTCTGATATCGGCAAGCAGCGGCATGTCCGGGTCGGAGGCCTCGGCCAGCCGCACGTGATAGGCGCGCAGGATGCGCACCGTGTCTTCCGATCGCTCGATATAGCGGCCGAGCCATGTCAGGTTTTCCGCCGCGCGGCTGGGCAGGCTGCCCGGCAAGGTGCGGGTGAAGCTGTCGTGCTCTTGCGGCAGCAGCGTCTCGCGCTCCACCGGTCTGTCGCTGACTACCCACACATCCGCCGCCTGGCCACCGCGCTGCATGGCGATTGCCGTCGGGTCGAGTGAAAAGCCGACGCGGGCAAAACCGCCGGGCATCACCGTCCAGCCTTCCGGCGTTCGCGCCAGATAGACGCGCAGGCTTGCCGGCCGCGGCTCCAGCCAGCCGCCGACATAGACCGGCGTGGTCGAAAGCGTCACCGCTTCCTGTCCGACGAAGTCGCCGCCGTCCCGTTCGATCTGGGCTATCAGTTCGGCCCGCTCCGCGGCAACCAGCGCCGAGCCCAGCCTGGTGCAATCGTCATCCTCGAAGGCAAGCCGTGTCGACAGCGCCGGGCCGATCACCATGCGGTCGAGGTTAGCCAGCACATGGTCACGGTCGGCGTCCCGCCCGCACCACCATGTCGCGACGCTCGGCAGCAGAAGCTCCTCGTTGCGCAATTCGCGCGAAATTTTTGGCAGGAAGGCGAACAGCGCCCGCGTTTCCATCAGCCCGGAGCCGAGCGCGTTGACGGCTGAAACGGCTCCCCAACGGACCGCCTCGACCAGTCCTGGCGTGCCGATCTGCGAATCCGGCCGCAACTCCAGCGGATCGGCGAAGGCGGCGTCGAGCCGCCGCCAGAGCACGCTGACCGGCATAAGCCCCGAAACGGTGCGCACCATAAGCCGGCCGCCGGAGACGGTCAGATCCTCGCCTTCAAGCAACATGATGCCGAGATAGCGGGCGATATAGGCATGTTCGTAATAGGTTTCGTTGAGCGGCCCCGGCGTCAGGATGGCGACACGGCCGCCTGATACCTTGGCCATGCCGTTCAGCGCGTCGCGAAAGCGACGGAAGAAGCCGGCAAGGCGGTGCACATGCATCTCGCCATAGATGTCGGACAACGCGCGCGTGGTGGCGACGCGGTTTTCCAGCGCGAAACCAGCGCCAGACGGCGCCTGCGTGCGGTCGCCGAGCACCCACCAGCGGCCGTCAGGTCCACGGCCGAGCTCGAAGGCGCAGAAATGCAGGAAATGGCCGCTGGCCGGTTTGGTGCCGACGACCGGCCGTAAATATTCCGGGCTGGCCGCGATCAGCCCGGCCGGCAGGATGCCTTTCTCGACCAGCCGGTTCGGCCCGTAGATATCGGTGATCGTTTCCTCGAACAGCTCCGCCCGCTGGACCAGGCCGGCACTGATCGCGGCCCATTCCTGCTCCTCGATCAAGAGAGGCACATGCGCCAGCGGCCATTCGCGCTCATTGGCGCCGGCCTTGTCGTAGACGCGATAATAGACGCCGGCGTCGCGCAGATACTGGTCGGCGCGGGCGAAGCGCTGGGCGAGCTTTTCAGGACCCAGTTCTTCCAGTGCCTCGATGAAGTTCGTCCAGACCGGGCGGGGATTGCCTGATGCATCCACCATCTCGTCGACGACACCGTCGATCGGCTGGTAGTGCTCCAGCAGGTTATGCGTCCTGCCGCTTATTTTCTTGTGATTCCCCTTTGCCATGGCTGATCAGAGTCTTGCAGGCCGCCGCAGGTCAAGGGTCATCGGGAAATCCTCAGACGCTTGTTCGTCGCGCAGCACGTACCCGGACGGCGTATGGCCGCGCGGCTCGAAGCGGGCGAGCCGTCGCGCCTCCGCTTCGTTACCGTTGACCGGGAAGGTGTCGTAGCTGCGCCCGCCGGGATGCGCGACATGATAGACGCAGCCGCCGATAGCCCGGCCCGACCAGCGATCGTAGATGTCGAATACCAGCGGCGTATTGACCGGCAGCGCGGGATGGAGGCCGGATGCCGGCTGCCAGGCCTTGAAGCGGACGCCCGCCACCGCGATCTCTCTGGTGTCTGTTACCTTCATCGGCACGATACGGCCATTGCAGACGACGGCATGACGCTCCGGGTTGAGCCCTTCCGTCTTCACCTGCAGCCGCTCGACCGAGGAATCGACGAAGCGCACCGTTCCTCCGATCGCGCCCTGCTCGCCCATGACATGCCATGGCTCCAGCGCCTGCCGCAGTTCCAGTTTGATGCCGGCATGCTGGACCTCGCCGCAGAACGGGAAGCGGAATTCGAGCTGCGCGTCGAACCATTCGGGACGGAATTCAAAGCCGTTCAGCTTGAGGTCGTCCAGCACGTCGAGAAAGTCAGCCCAGACATAATGCGGCAGCATGAACCGGTCATGCAGCGACGTGCCCCAGCGCACGAAGCGGCCTTCCAGCGGGCTTTTCCAGGCACGGGCGATGATGGTGCGCACCAGCAATTGCTGAGCGAGGCTCATGCGCGCATTGGGCGGCATTTCGAAGCCGCGGAACTCGACCAGCCCCAACCGGCCGGTTGGCCCGTCCGGCGAAAACAGCTTGTCGATGCAGATTTCCGAGCGGTGGGTATTCCCCGTCACGTCGGTCAGAAGATTTCGGAACAGCCGGTCGACCAGCCACGGCAGCGGGGCCTGACCCTTGTCCGGATGCGGCACTTGCGCCATCGCGATCTCGAGCTCGTAGAGCGAATCGTGGCGCGCCTCGTCGAAGCGCGGGGCCTGGCTGGTCGGGCCGATGAACAGCCCGGAGAATAGATAGGACAGCGACGGATGCCGCTGCCATTGCAGCACCAAGCTTTTCAGCAGGTCGGGGCGGCGCAGGAACGGACTGTCGTTGGGCGTCGCGCCGCCGACGACGACATGGTTGCCGCCGCCGGTGCCGGTATGACGGCCGTCGATCATGAACTTGTCGGCGCCGAGCCGCGTCTGCCGCGCCTCCTCGTAGATCGCTGTCGTCGTCGCCACGCAGTCCTGCCAGTTCGCAGCCGGATGGATATTCACCTCGATAACGCCGGGATCCGGAGCCACGCGGATGACGTTGAGGCGCGGATCGTGCGGCGGGCCGTAGCCCTCGATATGCACCGGCAGGCCGATAGTTTTTGCCGCGTTCTCGGCCGCCGCGACCAGTTCGAGATAGTCTTCCAGCGCCTCGACCGGCGGCATGAACACGCAAAGCCGCCCGTCGCGCGGCTCGACCGACAGCGCGGTGCGCACCGCGCCGCCGATCTCGGTGATCTCCTGCTCGACACGGTCCTGCTGGCCGGTCGCGGCGGTGAAGGACGCCGCCTGCTGGCGGCGCGCCATTTCGTCGGCGCCTTCAAGTTCGGCCGGGGCAGCCTCCGGCAAAGGAGCGGCCTCAGGCAAAATCGCCTCGCGCGCCGGCAATGGTCTGCGCGGCAGGGAGGGGTCGACCGGCACGATGTAGGGGAACTGCTCAGGCGGCACATGGGGCAGCGTGCCGAGCGGCAGGCGATAGCCGACCGGTGAATCGCCCGGCACCAGGAACAGCTTGCCGCGCCGCGTCTTCCACTTCTCCGAACGCCAGCGCGGCCCCGACGCCTGGCTGTTCCAGCGCTGGACAGGCAGCACATAGCCCGACGGCTTGGTCAGGCCGCGTTCGAACACCCGCGCCATGCGGCTGCGCTCCTCGGGGTCGTCCAGCTTCGAATTGGACGGATCAACATTCTCCGGCAGCTTGCCTTCCTTGAGCAGCCACTCGGCCGGATCCTCATAGGCTTCGCTGACCATGGTCTTGTCGACGCCCAGTTCATCGGCAATCGCCGTCAGCAGGCTTTCGGCCTGCTTCGGCCCGACATCTGCTTCGCTGTTTTCCCGTGCGATCAGCGACGGGTCGCTCCACACCGGCTCGCCGTCGGCGCGCCAGTACAGCGAGAAGGTCCAGCGCGGCAGGCTTTCGCCCGGATACCACTTGCCCTGCCCGTAGTGCAGGAAGCCGCCCGGCGCGAAACGCTCACGCAGCCGGCGGATCAGGGCATCGGCCTTTTCGCGTTTTGTCGGGCCGACAGCGGCGGTGTTCCACTCCTCCGCCTCGAAATCGTCGATCGACACGAAGGTCGGTTCGCCGCCCATGGTCAGCCGCACGTCCCCGGCATCGAGCGCGGCGTCGACCCGGTTGCCCAGCGCATCGAGCGCCTGCCAGCTTTCGTCGGAGAACGGCTTGGTGATGCGCGGGTGCTCGGCGATGCGGTCGACCCGCATGTCGAAGCCGAACTCGACATTGGCGAAGCTGGCCATGCCGGAAATAGGCGCGGCGTTGCGGAAATGCGGCGTCGCGGCGAGCGGCACATGGCTTTCGCCGGTTAGCAGTCCGGAGGTAGGGTCGAAGCCGATCCAGCCGGCCCCTGGAAGATAGACTTCGCACCAGGCATGGAGATCGGTGAAGTCGACGGCGGTGCCGGGCGGCCCGTCAAGCGCGACGAGGTCGGGTTTCAGCTGGATCAGATAGCCGGAAACGAAGCGCGCGGCGATGCCGAGATTCCTCAGGATCTGCACCAGCAGCCAGCTCGTATCGCGGCATGAGCCTTTCTTGGCGGCAAGCGTCTCCTCCGGCGAAAAGACGCCGGTTTCCATGCGCACGATATAGGCGATCTCGCGCTGCAGCCGCGCATTGAGGTCGACGACGAAATTGACGGTGTTGGTAGCGCTGCGATTGACCGTTTGCAGGAACGCCGCCAGCAGCGGTCCAGCCGGCTCCGGCGTCCGGTAGATGGCGAGATCGTCGCTGATATCTTCCGGATACTCGAACGGAAAGGTCCCGGCCGATGGCTCGACGAAGAAATCGAATGGATTGTAGACCGTCATGTCGGCGACCAGGTCGACCTCGATCTTCAGTTCCGTCACCGGTTCCGGAAACACGAAGCGCGCCAGAAAATTGCCGTAGGGATCCTGCTGCAGATTGACGAAGTGGTTCGCCGGCCCGACCTTCAGCGAATGGCTGAGCACTTTGGTGCGGGAATGCGGCGCCGGCTGCAGCCTGATGACCTGGGGGCCAAGCACCACCGGCCGGTCATATTTGTAATGGGTCAGGTGATAGACGGCTGCCAGAATTGCCATGGGGCCTCGAAAGTCGGCGTTTCAAACGAATTCGCCGAACCCTGACACAAATGCTGGCCATTCTCCAAGCAGAGATGTTGCGCTGCACCTAAATTAAGCAGCGTTGCCGGCCTAGGGGTCGCTCAGAAAAACGCCTGCAACCCCGTCTGCGCCCGTCCTAGGATCAGCGCATGAACGTCATGCGTGCCCTCATAGGTGTTGACCGTCTCCAGGTTCTGCGCATGGCGCATGACATGGTAGCCGATCTGGATGCCGTTGCCGCCATGCATGTCACGGGCCTGGCGGGCAATGTCGAGCGCCTTGCCGCAATTGTTGCGCTTGACGATCGAGATCATCTCGGGCGCCATCTTGCCTTCATCCATCAGCCGCCCGACGCGCAGGCTGCCCTGCAGCCCCAGCGCGATCTCGGTCTGCATGTCGGCGAGCTTCTTCTGGAAAAGCTGCGTGCCGGCCAGCGGCTTGCCGAACTGCTTGCGGTCGAGGCCATATTGGCGGGCCCGGTGCCAGCAATCTTCCGCCGCACCCATCGCCCCCCAGGAGATGCCATAACGCGCCCGGTTGAGGCAGCCGAACGGCCCCTTCAGGCCCGACACATTCGGCAATAGCGCATCCTCGCCGACCTCGACCCCTTCCATTACCACTTCGCCGGTGATCGATGCGCGGAGACTGAGTTTTCCGTCGATCTTTGGTGCCGACAGCCCCTGCATGCCTTTTTCCAACACGAAGCCGCGGATCTCGTTGTCATGCGCAGCCGACTTCGCCCAGACGACAAACACGTCGGCGATCGGCGCGTTGGAAATCCACATTTTCGTGCCGGAGATCCTGTAGCCGTTCGCCGTCTTCTCGGCCCGCGTCTTCATGCCGCCAGGGTCGGAACCGGCATCCGGCTCTGTCAGGCCGAAGCAGCCGATCCATTCGCCCGACGCCAGCTTCGGCAGGAATTTCTTGCGTTGCGCCTCCGAGCCATAGGCATGGATCGGATACATCACCAGCGACGACTGCACGCTCATCATCGAGCGATAGCCAGAATCGATGCGCTCGACTTCGCGCGCCACCAGCCCATAGGTGACATAGTTGCCACCGAGCCCGCCATATTCCTCCGGGATGGTAATGCCGAGCAGGCCCGCCTCGCCCATCTCGCGAAAGATCCCGGCATCGGTCTTTTCCTCGAGATAGGCTTCCTCGATCTTGGGAGCGAGCTTGTCGGCCGCAAATGCCGCCGCACCATCGCGCACCATGCGCTCGTCTTCCGAAAGCTGGTCCTCGATCAGGAAAGGATCTTCCCAGACGAACGCATTCTTATCGGCTGCCATGGCTCTCGGTCTCCAGATCACAGAATTGGGCGGCTTATCGGCTTCCGGTTCGAAAAAATCAAACGAAATTGCTTCGCCAACCATGAGCATTGGCGCTGCCCCTCATTGCCCTGCCGGGCATTTCTCCCCGTATAGTGACGGGGAGAAAGACGCCTTCGCATAGCATTTTGCCAATCTGCAGCGCTGCAGAAAGGGCGCCGACGTTGCGGCCAGCCCCTTCTCCCCGTTCACGGGGAGAAGATGCCGGCAGGCAGATGAGGGGCGGCGCCGACGTCGACAGTGGTTTCTTTGGGCGATCGCCTGCTACTTTCGCTTCATCGCCTCCGCCAATGCGGCGCCGAATGCGCCCTGCCCTGCCGGCCGTTCCGGCTGACGCTGCGGCGCCGGCGCTCGCGGCGCCGGTCTGTTGCCATTGTCGCGCGGCTTCGGTGTACCGCTGTCACCATCCCTGCACATCGAAAGGCCGATGCGCTTGCGTTTGATATCGAACTCGACGACGCGCACCTTGACCACGTCGCCGGCTTTCACCACCTCATGCGCGTCCTTGACGAAACGGTCGGCCAGTTGCGAGACATGCACCAAGCCGTCCTGATGCACGCCGATATCGACGAAGGCGCCGAACGCCGCGACATTGGTGACGGTGCCTTCCAGCAGCATGCCTGGCTTCAAGTCCTTGATGTCGTCGACGCCGTCGGCGAAGGTCGCGGTCTTGAAACCGGGGCGCGGATCGCGGCCGGGCTTTTCCAGTTCCGCCAGGATGTCGCGCACCGTCGGCAGGCCGAACCGCTCATCGACGAAAACACGCGGATCGAGCGCCTTGAGGGCGGCACTGTCACCCATCAGCGAGCGGACGTCACGTCCGCAGGCGGTCACGATCTTTTTCGCCACGCCATAGGCTTCCGGATGCACGGCCGAGGCATCGAGCGGTTCGGTGCCGTTGGGAATGCGCAGGAAGCCGGCGCATTGCTCGAATGCGCGAGGTCCGAGCCGCGCCACCTTCAACAGGTCACGACGGCTGGCGAAGGGGCCGGTCGCGTCACGATGCGCGATGATCGCATCGGCCAACGATGCGCCGAGACCCGAAACCCGCGCCAGAAGCGGCGCCGAGGCGGTGTTGAGGTCGACGCCGACGGCGTTGACCGCGTCCTCGACCACCGCTTCCAGCGAACGGCCGAGCCGGTATTGGTCGACATCGTGCTGGTATTGGCCGACGCCGATCGACTTCGGCTCGATCTTGACCAGTTCGGCGAGCGGATCCTGCAGCCGCCGCGCGATCGACACCGCGCCACGTAGCGACACATCGAGGCTTGGAAATTCCGCCGCCGCCGTTGCCGAGGCGGAATAGACCGAGGCGCCCGCCTCGCTGACGATCACCTTGAGCGGCTTCGGCCCGGACTCGGCAGGCATGTCGGACAGCATGTCTGCGACCAGCCTTTCCGTCTCGCGGCTGCCGGTGCCGTTGCCGATGGAAATCAGCTCGACCTTGTGCAGGCGGATGAGCTTCGCCAGTTCGGCTTGCGTGCCGCGCACATCGTTCCTTGGCGGAAACGGATAGACCGTCGTCGTCGCCAGCAGCTTGCCGGTGCCGTTCACAACCGCCACCTTGACCCCGGTGCGGATGCCGGGGTCGAGGCCCATCGTGGCGCGCGAGCCGGCCGGGGCAGCGAGCAGCAAATCCTTCAGATTGCGGGCGAAGACATGGATCGCCTCCTCCTCGGCCCGCTCGCGCAGATCCCGCATCAAATCGAGCGTCAGATGCAGCGACAGCTTTATCCGCCAGGTCCAGCCGGCCACGTCCATCAGCCAGCGATCACCCGGCAACTGTCGGCCGATGCCGTAGGCATCGGCGATCATCCGCTCGACCGGCTTCACCGGTGACGCATCGTCGGCATCGATCTCGATGTCGAGCGACAGCACCTCTTCGTTGCGGCCGCGCAGCATCGCCAGGGCGCGATGGCTCGGCACGTTGGCCCAGCGCTCGACATGGTCGAAATAGTCGGAGAACTTCGCGCCGGCCTCCTGCTTGCCGTCGACGACGCGCGACCGCATGAAGGCGCGTTCCTTCATGTAGGTCCGCAGTCTGCCGACCAGATCGGCATTCTCGGCGAACTGCTCGGACAGGATATCGCGCGCGCCCTCGAGCGCCGCCTTGGCGTCGGCCACCTCTTCGCCGATGTAGGCCAGCGCCAGTTCGGCTGGCACCGCCGCGCGGTCGGCAAGGATGGCCTCGGCCAGCGGTCCCAGCCCGCGCTCGCGGGCGATCTCGGCCTTGGTCCGGCGCTTCGGCTTGCAGGGCAGATAAATATCTTCGAGTTCCGCCTTGGTGGCGGCCGCCGCGATCTTGGTCTCAAGCTCTTCGGTCAGCTTGCCCTGCTCGCGGATCGAACCAAGGATGGTGTCGCGGCGTGCATCGAGTTCGCGCAGATAGGCGAGCCGCTCGGCAAGCAGGCGCAGTTGCGTGTCGTCCAGACCGCCGGTGACCTCCTTGCGATAGCGCGCAACGAACGGCACCGTCGCGCCCTCGTCCAGCAGGCCGATCGCCGCCGCGGCCTGTTCGGGCCGCGCAGTGATCTCGGCTGCTATGATGGCTGCGATGCGCTTGATGTTGGATGCCATGTCGTTCCTGCTGTCCTGTCGAAAAGAGCGGCGACCATAGGCGCAGAGCGCCGTTCCGCCAACCGCGGCGTTTCGATCACTCTGACAGGTCCACAGGAAAGCTGCCATCGCGGTCGGCCTGGATCGGCTCAAACCATCCGGCTCAGCGCCTCGAAGAAAGCGACCATATCGACATCGAGCGGCTCGTCGACAGGCTCCGGCTGCGACGACATCTTTGCGATGACGACCTCCGCCTTCGGATCGACGTAGAGCCACTGGCCGTGGATGCCGATGCCGCAGAAGGCGCCGCTGATCGCGCCGGTCTGGTACCATTTGTTGCGGTAGCGGCCTTGTGGAAAGAGGAACGCCATGGTGCCACGCTGCCAGGCCTCGGTGTCTCCGCCTGTGCTGACAGTGTCGCGCACCCAGGCTTCCGGCACGATGCGGCGGCCATTGGCCATGCCGCCTTGCCGCATCATCTCGCCGACCCGCGCCAGACCGCGCGGCGTCACCGAAATGCCGCCAGCCGTGCGCGCAGTGCCTTCCCTGTCGACCGTCACCGACGCTTCGCTCGTTGCACCGAGCGGCAGCCACAATTTCTCGCGCATCAGCTCGGCGAAGCGCTGGCCGGACGCGCGTTCGAGCAGGATGCCGAGCAGGTCGGAATTGGGCGAGCGGTAGCGGAAGGTCCGGCCATGCGGCTCGGCAAGGCGCTGCAGCGTCAGGATGAAGTCGGCCAGGCTTTCCGGACCGCCACCCGGATTCCACAGAGTCGCACGGCGATAGCGGGCAAACGCGCTCTCCGGATCGAGATAGGCTTCTTCGAAGTCGAGGCTGACGGTCATATCGAGCACATGCCGCACGCTGGCATCGCCATAGGCCGAGCCGGCAGCTTCCGGCAGATAGCGGGTCACCGGCGCCTGCGGGTCGAAAATCCCCTCGCCTTCCAGTATGCCGGCCAGAATGGCGGTTAGGGACTTGCTGATCGAGAAGATGATGTGGCGCGCGCCGAACTGCATGTGCGGGGCGAACCAGTCGCCGACGAATTTGCCGCCTTTCATGATCGTCAGCGCGTCGGTGTCGGAGCGTGTGAGAAAGGCCGCAACGGTCTCCGGGCCGCCAGCCAGCGCGATCTTTTCGCCAAGCAGCCCGTCAAGATCCTGTGCCAACGCTTCACTGGTGCTTGACGCTGCAGCGATGCGTGCGCTCGGCACCAATTCGCCGACATTCTGGAACGACCACCGGCTGAACGGGCTTTGGCGCCAGTTGCCGAGCAGCACTTCGTTGCGGGCAAAGCCATATCTGGTTTCGAACGCGGTCTTGCCGGTCATTGCGTTTCCTCTCGATTTTCTTTGGAACTTAGGCCAGTGCGGCGGCGATCGCGTGCACGGCTTTCATCGTCGCCACCGAGTAGGCGATGTTGCTGAAATCCGGGTAGCTCGAAAGCTTCACCACCACAATTCTCGTGTTCCAGTCGATATGGATCAGCTGCCCGAACACGCCCCGGCACATCAGCGCGCGTGAGCGCGGGTCTTCGATCCAGAACTGGTTGCGGTAGCTGCCTTCCGGCAGGCTGGGATTGAAGTCCGGTCCATGCCTGCCGTTGCGCGTCGCTTCGATCCAGTCGGCCGGCACCACACCGCCGCCATTGTCGAGGATCAGCTGGCCGAAGCGGCCATAGTCGCGCAGCGTAGCGTTGAAGCCACCATCGGCGACGGCATAGCCGGCGCTGTCGACGGTGAAGCAGGCGCTTTCATCCGCTCCAAGCTTTTGCCAGAGTTCCTCCGAAACCAGCTGCGCCAGCCGCTTGCCGGTCACCCGCTCCATGATGAAGGCGAGCACGTCGGTCTCGATCGAACGGTATTCGAAGGCAGCGCCATGCGGCCGGCTTGTCTCCTTGAGCCGCAGGATCAGGTCGAACATATGCGACGGCCACTCGAAGGCCGGATCGCTGCCCGGCGGCACGGGTTTCCAGCCGCTGGCGACATCGACCTGGCCGATATCCGAATAGCGGTCGGTGTATTCCTCGGAAAAGCGCACGCCGGTCGTCATGTCGAGCACATGCTGCACGCTGGCGCCGGCCCAGCCGGTAGCTTCCAGCTCCGGCAGATAGGCCGTCACCGGCATCGCGGGATCGATCAGGCCGCGCCCGGCCAGTATGCCGAATACCGAGCCCGTGACCGACTTCGCCATCGACTGCGACAGATGCAGCGTGCGGTCGGTCATGCCATTGAAGTAGCGCTCATAGGCGACCTTGCCGTCCTTGAGCACGAGCAGCCCGTCCGTATAGGTTTCGTCCAGCAGTCCGGCCAGGGTCGCAGGCTGCCCCGTGCTGTCGCTCACCGGCAGCGCATCGAGATCGATTTCAGCTCGCTCGAACCGGCGGCGATGGCCATTGCCGCGCCAGACTTCGACGGTCGGCAGAATTTCGCGGATGTGCTGGAACGCCCAGCGGTTCCAGGGTCCCCTGTCCCAGTCGAGCTTCGGCGGCACCATTTTGGGCGGCGAGCCCTGCATGATCGGCGGCACCGGTTCGCTGTTACGGTAGGAAGTCATGAGATGCGTCCCGGCGAATGAAAACGGACCCGGCGGCGCCCGCCGCCGGGTCCGTCAACGATGCGATCACTTCTGCAGTTCGGTCCAGATCCTGGTGTAGAGTGCCTGCACGTCGGGCGCGCAGTTCAGCATGAACTTGCCCTTGTCGGCGAACTCGGCGGGGATGTTGACCTCCGGCGCCGTCTTCATGTCCTCAGGCATGAAGGCCTCCGATCCCTTGATGCCGTTGGCGTAGCGCGCGAAAGACGAGATCAGCGCCGCGTTTTCGGGATCCATGACGAAGTTCTGGAACAACTTGGCGTTTTCGACGTTCTTGGCGTCCTTCAGCACCGCGAGATTGTCCATCCAGATCGGATAGCCCTCCTTCGGATAGCCATAGACCATGTCCTTGTTCTGCAGGCGGGCGCGGAAGGACGCGCCGTTCCAATCGACGCTGGCGGCGAAGTCGCCCTTGGCGAACTTCTCGACCGTGCCGTAGTCCATGGAGATCCATTTCGGCTTGGCCGCCACCAGCGCATCGCGCACCTTCTTCAGCACCTCCTTGTCGCCGGTGCAGGGCTCGCCGCCGACATATCTGATAGCGAGATGCATGACGTCGGCCATTTCGGGAACGACGTTGATCTTGCCGACCAGTTCCGGCGGCGGATCCAAGAAGATGGCCGAGGTGTTGGGATCGCCCTTGTAGACTGCGGTGTTGACCGTGACGCCGGTCGTGCCCCACTGCCACGGCACGGTGTATTTGCGGCCCGGATCGAAGGGAACATCGACCCATTTCGGATCCATGTTCTTGAAGTTCTCCATCTTGTTCGGCTCTGTCTCCAGAAGCAGCCCTTCCCCGATCCAGATCGGCACGAAGCTCGCCGAGGGCACCACGACATCGAAGCCGCTGCCGCCCTGCCTGATCTTGGCCAGCGCGGTGTCGTTGGAATCGTAGTCGGTGACGGTCACCTTGACCTTGTATTTTTCCTCGAATTTCTTGATGAGGTCGGGGCTGGTGTAGTTGCCCCAGTTGTAGATGTTGAGTTCGCCGTCGGCGCGCGCGATACCCGCCGAGGCGAGAAGCGCAGTGCCGAACGTCGTCGCGACCAGTTTCCACTTCATCGTTTCTCTCCTGTCACTCCTGATCCTTTTTCCTGCTGATGAAAAAGAAGACGGTGACGATCAAGATCGAGATCAGCAGGAACACCGTCGAAATTGCGTTGATTTCCGGCGTGATAACGCGCCGGAACTGGCCGAGCATGTATGTTGGCAATGTATCCTGGCCGCCGGACTTGACGAATTCGGTGATGACGACGTCGTCCAGCGAGATGACGAAGGCCAGCATCAGGCCGGCAAGGATGCCTGGCCAGAGCAGCGGAAAGGTGACGCGCCGAAAAGCCTTCCAGGGTGTCGCGTAGAGGTCGGCCGCCGCGATCTCCAGCGACAGATCCATGTTCTCGAGCCGCGCCCGGATCGGCAGATAGGCAAAGGGAATGCAAAAGGCCGTGTGCGCGGCCATGAGGTAACCCAGCCCCGAATAGCCGGTCCAGATCTTGATGCGCGAAAAGAAGATCAGCAGCGCCACCGCGGTGACGATTTCCGGCACCATCAGCGGCTGGTTGATGAAGGCGTATTTGAAGCCGAGGCCGGGATAGGGCTTCGTTCGGGTCGTGGCGAGTGCAGCCATGGTGGCGACGATCGTGGCAATAGTCGCGGCGACCGAAGCGATCTGCAGCGACCGGATCGAGGCATCGACGACCTGGTCGTTGTTCCAGGCCTGATAGAACCAGCGCAGCGACACGCCTTCCCAGATCGCGATCGAACTGCCTGCGTTGAAGGCATAGACGACAACCGTGACGATCGGCAGGTACAGCGCGAAAAAGCAGATCATCGCGATGGTCGTGAAGCCGGTCTGCCGGCGAATGTCGAAGCGGCTAGCCATGCGCGCCGCCCTGGCGCCCGACGGATCGGACGTAGAAGAGCAGCGCGACCATCACGATCGCCATCAACGACAGCGACAGCGCCGAGCCGAGCGGCCAGTTGCGGCCTTGCCCGAACTGCAGTTCGATCAGATTACCGAGCATCATATTCTTCGACCCGCCGAGCACGCGCGGGGTGACATAGGCGCCCAGCGCCGGGATGAAGACAAGGATCGAGCCGGCGATGATGCCAGGCTTGACCAGCGGAATGATGACTCGCCTCAGCACCTGGAAGCGGTTGGCGTAGAGGTCGTAACCTGCCTCGACCAGCCGGAAATCGATCTTCTCCATGCTGGCATAAAGCGGCAGCACCATCAGCGGCAGATAGACATAGGTCATGCCGACCATCAGCGCGAAATCGGTGAACATCATCTGGATCGGCTGGCTGATGATGCCGAGCTTGATCAGCACCGTGTTGACGATGCCCTCGTTGCGGATCACCTCCTGGATGGCGAAGGTGCGGATCAGCAGGTTGGTCCAGAAGGGGATGGTTATCAGGAACAGCCAAATGTTGCGCTGTCGAGCGGGCCGGGTGGCGATGAAATAGGCCGTCGGGAAGCCAAACAGCAGCGTGAAGATCGTCGTGAGGAACGACAGCTTGGCCGAGCGCCAGAAGATCGACAGATGCGCGTCGGCGAAGGCCAGCGTGTCATCGAAGATGTCGCGCTGCATCAGCACCGACAGCCAGCCGTCCGTGGAGAATTTCCACACCACGTCGCCATACGGCCCCGGCGTCAGGAAGGAGTAGATCACGACGATCAGCAGCGGCCCGGTCGCCGCGAGAAAGATGATGATCAGTGCCGGCGCCGACAGCAGCCAGCGATCGCGAATGTCTCGGCGCTCGGCTTCCCTGGCGACGTCTTCCGCGCTCGCCATCAGTCCCTCAGCACTTGTGCGGCGTCGTTGCCGATCGAAATGCCGACCTTGTCTCCCCGCTCGAAACCGCAGCCGGCGCTGCGCGTGTTCTGCTGGCGCACGGTAAACGCCTCGCTGCTGTCCAGGCGAACATGGATGTGTGTGTCGGTGCCGAAATAGACGATGTTTTCGACCGTGCCCGACAGGTCGCCCTTGCCGCTGGTCAGCTTGGCATGTTCGGGCCTGACCACCACGGTGGCATTGTCCTTCGGCTGAAAGCCTTCAGCCACGGTCGCGTCGATCGTCGCGCCGGATTTGAGCGTTGCGCGTGCCTTGCCGTTGCCCATGCCTGATATGGCCGCGGTCAGGAAATTGGTTTCGCCGATAAAGTCGGCGACGAAGCGCTCGGCCGGCTTGTCATAGATGTCCCAGGGCGTTCCGACCTGCAGGATCTTGCCCGACGACATCACCGCGATGCGGTCCGACATGGTCAGCGCTTCTTCCTGGTCGTGGGTGACGAAGATGAAGGTGATGCCGGTCTCGTGCTGCAGCCGCTTCAGCTCGATCTGCATCTCCTTGCGCAGCTTGAAATCGAGCGCCGACAACGGCTCGTCGAGCAGCAGCACTTTCGGCTGCGGCGCCAGTGCCCGCGCCAGCGCTACGCGCTGTTGCTGGCCGCCGGATATCTGGCTGGTGCGGCGGTTGCTGAGCGCCTCCATCTTGACCAGCTTCAGCATCTCGGCGACCCGCGCCTTCACTTCGGACTTGGGCTTGCCGAGCATTTCGAGACCGAAGCCGATATTCTCGGCCACCGTCATATGCGGAAACAGCGCATAGTTCTGGAACACGGTATTGACCGGCCGTTTGAACGGCGGCAGCGGCGCGATGTCCTGGCCATGCAGCAGGATCTCGCCGGCGCTCGGGAAATCGAAACCGGCGATCAGCCGCAGAAGCGTCGTCTTCCCGCAGCCGGACGGACCAAGCAGCGTGAAGAACTCATTTTCGCGGATCGACACCGAAACCGTGTCGAGAGCGGCGACCTGTGACTCCCCGGTACCGAATACCTTGCGGACGCCACGAACTTCAATTGCACTTTTACCCGGTTGTTCCGGCACGATTACCCCATTTTTGTGTCCGCTCTTCAGGGCGGATCCAGTTCCCACTCGATTGTCAGCACACGGCGCATGGCTTGGCAAGCATACATCTGAATGTCGATTCAGAACGCAATTCCCGTGCCACCGTCAGGCCTGATAAGTCACCTTTCCGCCGCAGATCGTCGTCATCGGCCGCACCGTATGCAGCACTTCCGGCGCGGTCGCCTCGATGTCGCCCGAAAGCACCACGAGATCAGCCAGAAAGCCTGACTTCAGGCGGCCCTTGCGATGCTCCATGAACTCGGCATAGGCGCCTTCCACCGTGTAGCCGGCTAGCGATTCATGCAGCGAGAAGCTCTGGTCGGGATTGCTGTCTGCCCATGGTTTGCGCAGCATTGCCGCCTGAATGCCCAGGATCGGATCGATCGGCGACACCGGCCAGTCGGAGGCGAAGACGACGCGCGCGCCGGCATTCTTCAGTGTCCGCCAAGCATAGCTCAGCGGCCAGCGGTCGCGTCCGATGCGCGACACCGTTGGTTCCAGCGGCAAGCCCATGCTGCCCGGCGGATGCGGTGGCTGCATCGAGGCAATGACGCCAAGCTTCGCGAAACGCGGTATGTCGGCGGCGGTGACCACCTCGATATGCTCGACCCGATGCCGGCTGTCGCGCCTGCCATTCGCCTTTTTTGCCGCCTCATAGCCGTCGAGCACGGCATGCACGGCGCCGTCGCCAATCGAGTGCACCGCCATCTGCAGCCCGCGCCTGTCGGCGGCCACAGCAAGGTCAATGAATTGCTGCGGCGTGAACAGTGGCTCGCCCAGCCAATCCGGACGGTCCGCATAGGGCTCGACCATCACCGCCGTCCACGAATCGAGCACGCCGTCGTAGAACACCTTGACCATGCCCGACGACAGCCATTCACCATCGTAGCGCTCAGCCATCACTGAGGCTTTGTCGAGCATGTCGAGCGTCATGAAATTCTTATAGTGGAACGGCACCTGCACCCGGCAGAGCAAGCCGCCTTCGGCCTCGATCTCGGACAGGAGTTCGAGCTGGTGCAAATTGCCATCCATGTTCTGGATCGATGTAATGCCGTGTCTGGCACACCATTCCAGCCCGCGGCGCATGATCGCCCGGTCGGAGGCCTGCTCGGCCGGCGTCGGCTTCGGGTCCGGCTCGCCGCCGGTGGCCAGGCCGAGCCGCACGCGATCCTCGCCGGCCAGCGCGATCAGCGGCCCAAAAGCCTCGCCCTCGCGCAATTCGCCACTGGCCAGCCCATCGTCGCCCATGACGATCTCATTGCCGGGACCGAGCCGCTTGCCTCTCAGCAGGCCGGCCAGTTCCAACGCCTTGGTGTTCGCCCACATTGTGTGGTGGTCGGGCGCCGCCATGACGAAGGGCCGGTCCGGCAGGATGCGGTCGAGGTGATGGCGGCTGACCCGCTCAGTCGCCGACAGAATGGTATAGTCAGCGCCTTGCGCCTGCAGGACGGATAGATCCGGCCGCTTTGCAGCATAATTGCGCACAGCGTCGCAAAGCGCCTCGAAACCATGAACGCCCATCAGTTGGAGATGATCGAGCTCGGCCGCGCCGGCGAAAAGATGCATATGCGCTTCGATGAAGCCGGGGACGACCGAGCCGCGGCCGGCATCGATGAAGCGCGTGCCGGGTCCCTTGTGCTCCAGCACGGTCGCGCGATCTGCGATCGCAATGAGTTCGCCGCCCTTGATGGCTATGGCTTCAGCGCGGGGAGTATCGGGATCCATCGTCAATATGCTGGCGTTCTCGACGATTAGATCGGCCGATGGCGGCATAATTTTCTCCCGTTTGAGCTAAGGCTAGCAGAGTATTGGCATCTGGCAAGCCATCAGCTGCCACTCGCAACAGCGGTCCGGAATGCCTCTTGGCGGCACTGAAACTCTCTGCCACAAAGCAGTCCATAAACGACAAATACGCAACTCGAAGAGCGAGTCGGCCCGCAAAATGAAGACTGTTTTCTCTCCTCTCCACGCCGGTCATGCCGGCAATGTCGAGCTCATTTCAGGCGCCATAGTGCCGGCCTTCGAGAAGCCCTCGCGCGCCGAGTTCATCAAGGCGAGGGTGGAGAGCGAAAAGCTCGGCCCAGTGTTGCCGCCCGACACGCACGACCTCGCTGCCGCTAAGCAGGTGCATACCAGCGACTACATCGATTTCCTGCCGACCGTATGGCCGCTCTGGGAAGAGTCGGGCCGCACGGGCTCTGCCCTCCCCTTCACTTGGCCGACGCGCGGCTTGCGCGGCGACGTGCGCCCCCAAACCATCGATGCGCTGCTTGGCTTTTACTCCTTCGATGGCGGCGCCGGCTTCGTCAAAGGCACCTGGGAGGCGATCAAGTCGTCCTATGAAGTGGCGCTGACCGCAGCCGCCCTGGTCAAGGACGGCGAGATATCAGCCTTCGCGCTCTGCCGCCCGCCCGGCCATCACGCCGGAGCAGCGTTCATGGGCGGCTATTGCTACATCAACAACGCCGCCGTTGCCGCGCAATGGTTCCGCGATCAGGGCGCCAAGCGCGTCTCGATCCTCGATGTCGACTACCATCACGGCAACGGCACGCAGGAGATCTTCTACGGCCGCGGCGACGTGCAGGTGCTGAACCTGCATGGCGACCCGATGATCGAATATCCGTTCTTCCTTGGCCATGCCGACGAGCGCGGATCAGGGCCCGGCGAAGGCTTCAATGTCAACTACCCCATGCCGTTCGGCACCGCATGGGACGCCTGGAATGCTTCGCTGGAGGACGCCTGCGCGAAACTTGCGGCGTACGCTCCCGATGTCGTTGTCGTCTCGCTCGGCGTCGACACGTTCGAGAAGGACCCAATCAGCAAGTTCAAGCTGAAAAGCGCCGACTATCCCAAGATTGGCCGTCGCATCGCCAAGCTCGGCCTGCCGACGCTGTTCGTCATGGAAGGCGGCTATGCCGTCGAGGAAATCGGCATCAACGCCGTCGGCGTGCTGACCGGATTCGAAGATCGGTAATGCATGTCGCCCAAACGGCTGCCCCGGGCGTTCGAGCCGAGAGAGCGCAGCGGCTTTGGGCAACGGCATTCGTAAAAATCTAGGCCGTAGACTCGTAAGCGCGGAGCCAAAGCCGCATTGAGACGAGCTGAACCATAGCAAGGAAGTTGGCGGCGAGCTTGTCGTACGGGTGGCGACGCGGCGGAAGTGCTTCAGCTTGGAGAAGAAGCTCTGGCAACTACGCCCCTTGGCCGCCGATCGTCTGGAGCGCGCCGCTTCCCCGGGCCCTCCCATTTCGACAAGCCTAGTTGACGGGAAAGAGCGGATCGATCGTCATTGTCTGCTCTCCGGCGCGTAGTGGAGGATGACAACACCTGACTTGAGCGTCCTGGTTTCCAGATGCTTCAGGGGTATCCGGGTCGGGCCGCCCTTGAAGAGCGGCGTGCCTCTCCCGAGAATCACGGGGTTGATCCCGAGGTGATACTCGTCGATCAGGCCGTGCTCCATCAGGGTCGCCGTCAGGTCGGCGCTGCCGAACACGAAGATGTCTCCGCCGTCCCTGGACTTCAGCTTGGAGACTTCTTCCGCGACATTGCCGTTGAAGAGCTTCGTGTTGTTCCAGTCCGCGCTTTTCAGCGTGCGCGAGAAGACCACCTTCTCGATCTTGTTCATGAAGTCCGCGTTCCAGCCTTGCTCGGACGGCCAATAGGCTGCCATGAGTTCGTAGGTCACGCGGCCGAAGATCAGCGTGTCGGCCTTTTCCTGGGTCTCACGAATGTAGTTCTCGAGTTCTTCTTCGAAGACGAACCAGCTGATGTCCCTGTCCGGACCTTCGAAGAAGCCGTCGACGGTCACCATGTCCCATATGATCAGTTTTCTCACAGAACCCTCTCTTCGTGTATCCCTTTGTGAATTCTCGGCCCCATCCCGCGAAGCGGAAGCGCATGTTCTGCCCCGCTTCCGAGATCTCGGTCTTCTCCAGCCTGACCGGCTCCATGCGTTCTGACTGAAGAGGCGGATGCCGTCGCCGATGAGGACGGGCGCGATATCGATGAGGACCTCGTCCACAAGGCCTAAAGCGCGTCGCGTTAACCGGCCTCCTGCGACGCGCTTTAGGGTGTTGTTTCATGCATGTCGTTATCGCAAAACCGCCGCACACTTTTGCGCGACATGCACTTTCGGGCCGACGGGAAGTCGCAGCATTCAGCGGGTTGCGACGAAGCGTTCCAGTTTGCCCAGAGTTTGCAATCCCAGTTCCACGGCACCGAAACCTTTCGCCTCCTGGAACTCGGCAGCCGTGCTGAATACCATGCCCAGCGTTACCTTCGTTGCCCCGTCCTGATCCTCGAACGAGACCCAGGCGTCGGCATGTTTCGGCCCGTTCTCACCCCAATGCAGCGTATAGCCGATCCTCTCCTTCGGCCGGACCTCGACATAGAGATGGTGGTTGGGAAAGACCGTGCCGTCAGACGCGATCATGTCGAATACCCATTCGCCGCCCGTTCGCAAGTCGATCCTCTTGGTTCGACAGGAGAAGCCTTCCGGCCCCCACCATTGCGGCAGCGTTTCAGGGTTCATCCAGGCGCCCCACACGACGGATCTCGGCGCCTGGATTACCCGCTGCAGCACCATGGTTCGTTCCGCCGCGTCCGCGAGGTTGTCTAGGCCGGCACCGAAGCCTGCCCGGTAGCCTGCTTCCATGTCCTGCGCCAGCGAGGAAAGTTGCACCGTCACGACCAGCCAGCTGCGCTCGTGCGTTCCCGAGATATCCGCCGTCACCAGCGCTGCTGATTGCGTCACGCCTTCGCACGAGATCACCTCATAGTTCACGCTGCACACCGCTGGCTTCAGCGCAAGCCAGCCGCACTCGCAGCGGATGTCAGGCTGGCCCTCTACCTTGCAGAGCGAGATCTCGCGTCCACCCACCCTGGTATCGGCCTCCAAGAACTCCACGGTGACCAAGGGCGATGGCGCAGCCCAGATCGCCCGCGCGGCCGGGGCCGTCCATGCCTCCCACAACACGGCCAATGGCGCGGCCACGTCCCGTTCGAAGGTGAGCGTCGCAAAGCGGCCCTTCCTATCATCAGGCACGGGACGGGTCGCATCATTTGTAGCGAGGTTCTGTGTCATTCTGCGCGCTCCTTCATCACATTCATCACAAATGCGTCCAACCGGTCGAGCCGAGCTTCCCAGATGGCCCGCTGTTCATCGAGCCATGTTCGCACCGGGTCCAGAGCCTCCGGCATGATGGCGCAGGTGCGTATCCGCCCGTCCTTGGATGTGGAGATCAACCCTGCCTCCTCCAGCACGGAAAGGTGCCGCATCACCGTGGGCAGACGCAGTCCCGTGGGACCAGCCAGATCCGTCACCCGCGCAGGCCTTTCGGCGAGGCGAGTCAGGATCGACCGGCGGGTCGGATCAGCGAGCGCGTGGAAGAGCAGCGAGAGATCAATATCATGCTTAGCCATGTCACTAACTATCGACCAATTTGCCGGTGGCGCAAGCGAAAACTTCGTCAAGTCGCTAAGTATTTTTTTGCCCAACGCGCCGAGTTCCTGGAGCAGGCGGCTTCGTTGCCGAGTCCGCTGGGAAGTTGCTCGCAGCGATGCCGCCAGTCCGCTCCCCACCAATCTCAGCCGTTCGCGTTTATGGGTTCCGGCAGAAGGCAGCGGGCGCGGCGTTAGGAAAGTCGGCCACCTCACCGAAGCGCCTCACGCGGGCTGCAAGGATGGCTGCTGACTTGTTCCAGCGTCCGCTATCCTGTTGTTGGACCATGATCTTCTTTGAAAAGGCGTTCGCCCTTTGCGAAGTCATGCTCTACCTTGAAGGAACGGCATGAGGCACCGATTCTGGAAGAACGCAGCATTTGAAGTCGGGGAAGCATCCATGATCGACGACGAGCCGGACAGCGAACGCGTCTCGGCGCTGGCGCCGTTCCGGCACGGCATTTTCCGCGCCGTATGGTCCGCCAGTCTGGTTTCGAATTTCGGTGGCTTGATTCAGGGCGTCGGCGCCGCCTGGATGATGACCACGATCGCCACCTCGTCTTATCAAGTTGCGCTGGTCCAGGCCTCGACCACCTTGCCGATCATGCTGTTTGCGCTCGTTGCCGGTGCCATCGCCGACAGCTTTAATCGGCGCAAGGTCATGCTGATTGCCCAGATTTTCATGCTGGTTGTCTCGGTTCTGCTGACTGTGTTCACCTACCTTGGCTTGATAACGCCTTGGACGCTGCTCGCCTTCGCCTTCCTGATCAACAGCGGCACGGCGCTTTACAACCCGTCATGGCAGGCTTCTGTCGGTGACATGGTGCCGCGCGCCAAGCTGCCTGCGGCCGTCGCACTCAACTCCTTGGGCTTCAACCTGACGCGCAGTGTCGGCCCGGCGATCGGCGGCATCATCGTTGCCGCCGCAGGTGCTGCAGCGGCCTTTGCCGCCAACGCATTGAGCTATGTCGGGCTAATCATCGTGCTCGCCCGCTGGAAGCCGGAATTGCCGGCCTCGACACTGCCGCGCGAGACGCTGGGGGCGGCGATGGGCGCTGGCCTGCGCTACGTCGCCATGTCGCCCAATATCGGCAAGGTGCTGGTCAGGGGTGCGGCTTTCGGCTTCAGCGCCGGCGCGGTTCTGGCGCTGCTGCCGCTGGTGGCCCGCGATGTCGTCAAGGGCGATGCCTTGACCTACGGCATCATGCTCGGTGCTTTCGGTATCGGCGCCGTCGGCGGCGCGCTGATCAGCGTCCGGCTGAGGCAGATCCTGTCCAGCGAGACGATGGTGCGCATGGCATTCGCCGGCTTCGCGCTCTGCGCCTTCAATGCCGCCGTCAGCGATCAGGCCTGGCAAACGTCGCTCGGGCTGCTCATCGGCGGCGCCTGCTGGGTGGTCGCGCTGTCGCATTTCAACATCACGGTGCAGATGTCGACGCCGCGCTGGGTGGTCGGCCGGGTGCTCTCGGTCTATCAGACGGCGACCTTCGGCGGCATCGCGCTCGGCAGCTGGATCTGGGGTGTCGTCGCCGATGCGCAAGGCGCCGAACTCGCGCTGACCGCGGCCGCCGTCACGATGCTGGCGGGGGGCGCGATCGGCCTCTTGCTGCCTTTGCCGCAGCAGGCGGTGCTCAACCTCGATCCCACCAACCGTTTCAAGGAGCCGCATCTTGCGCTCGACCTAAAACTGCGCAGCGGCCCCATCGCCATCATGATCGAATACATCATACGCGAGGAGGACGTGCCGGAATTCCTGGCCACCATGGCCGAACGCGGCCGCATCCGCCGCCGTGACGGCGCCCGCAACTGGACGCTGGCTCGCGATCTCGAAAATCCCGCAATATGGATCGAGCACTATCACACGCCGACATGGCTCGAATACATCCGCCACAACAAGCGGGCCACCCATGCCGACGCCGTTGTCGGCGAGCGCGTACGGGCGCTGCACAGCGGCGACGAGCCGCCCCGCGTCCGCCGCATGATCGAGCGTCCGACAACCGCCGGCACGGCGATCGTGATGCCGAAAGGACCGATCGAGCATTAGGCCGTGCCGGTGTGTCCAGCTGGATGAGCACATGACGCTCCAATCCATGCGCTAAGCTGATGGGTCAAACGTACCCTGATCGGCGCAGCCCCACCGGCGCCTTAGGATGCAGCGCGCAGGCTCGTCCGGACGCGCCGTCTGCTTGTGGCGCGGGCCTTCTCCGCCACGACACCGGTGATCTCGACCACGCCGTTCTCATGCGGTCTGGCGTTTGTTACCTTGTGGAGACGCTCATAGGGCAACAGTTCCTTGACCCGAGCATCGAGCAAGGCGACTTCGGCTCGCAGATCCTCGCATTCCTGCCTCTGGACATCGAGCTGTATCTGTTCGGATGCCTGCTGCAGGGAAAGCTGCGAAAAATTCGCGCTCACGGTCGAAAGGTGCATCTTGTCGTCTTCGTTCTCCTTTCTGAGAACGGACAACCTTTCCTCCGCAATTTGCTTTTCGGCCACGGCGTCGCTCCATTGAACCTTGAGATTGGCGATCTCACTGGCGGCTTGACTGTTCTCGTTCGAGGCAACTTCCAATCGTGATTGGAGGTTGCGAATTTCAGAACGCAGGCCGCCGATCTCCGTGAAACTACGCGCACGCTCGGCTTCCCTGTCACTTTCCATGATACGGGCCGCTTCCGTCATTTCCGACAGCTTCGCTTGCGCGACATCGAGCGATTTCTGCAGCCGCATCTCCTCTTTCTCGCTCTTGCCCAGCGCAGCCAGCAGTTCCGAAAGTCGCGTCGCGTCACTGGCATGAATCGTCGAGAGTTCATCCAGCCTGTGCCGTGCCTCAGCTTCCCGTTTCAGCGCCTTGTCGAGATCGATCGACAGGCTGACATGTTTTTCCCTTAGTATGTCGTTCTCGCGTGCGCATCTGTTGGCCTCGGCGGTTCTGGCCGAAAGCGTTTTTACAAGGTCGCCGAACTCCGCTTCGCGTTCTGCGCTCGCATTGCCTGCCACGACGAGTTCCAGCCTTGCTGCAGCCAGCGCACCGCGAAGTGCCTCCTTGTCCTCGACCAGGCTTATCTCGCGCTGCTGCAGCGCCTCGACAGCGCTTTCACGCTCGCGCTGCTTTCTGGTCGCGTCGTGGAGCTGCTCCGACAGCACTCTTTGCTGCGTGGTCAGGCTGACATTTGCCAGTTCCAGTTCGTTGGCGCGAAGAATGTCCCCGTGAAGCAGCTTCAGGAATTCGCCTGTCAGATGATGGGAGGTCGCGATCTCCGACAGTTTCGTGTTGATCTCCTCCAGATACTCCCGCGCATCGTCAAAGAGCCCATCAACGGCATTTAACGCAGCCAGTCGGGTTTGTGCGTGGGAAGTCAGCCGTATTGCGATCTCGGGAGTGTCCGCATCGTCCTCAGGCTGAGAGTTGTCATTCTTTGCCGCGAGATTCTCATCCGGGACGTCATTCAACGGCGATTGGTCGTCTAGCTTGAGACACTCATCGAACGCATCCGCCAAATCGGCTTCGAGCTCCTTGAATGCTCTGTCCACCTTCTCGGCACGCTTGATCAGACTTTTGATTCTCATGACTGAACATCCCCCTCTTGTAGCGCCATCATGGGGTCTTGATCCTCGCCTGCCGGATACGGGTTCATCCTACCTCCCCTGACGCGGTCGCCGCGTGAGATGACCGCTCTTGAATCTGCTGTCATGGTCCCGTTCACACCACCCTGAGCGCATGAGGCCGAGTCCACGCTAGGGACAGGCTTGGCCACTGTCCTCGTCTGTTTGAATGAGGCAAACCGTGTAACTGCCCCGATTGTCGCCCGCTTTCGGGCAACAACCGGAGGACAGTCCGTCAGAGTTCCAGACTTAGGTACCGACCGCCGCTGACCGCACATCCGCGATGATCGTCGTGCCGCTATCGGGAGAGGACGCGGATACGACTCTGAAACTCACCCCGATCGACGTAGCATCCGCGCAGATGTCGCCGCCCGGTGTTCGGATTGAACGATTGGCGGCCGTGCAGCACCCGGCGATTGTCGAAGACCGCCATTTCGCCGGCCTTGAGGCGGTAGGCGATTTGAAAACGCGAGCCGCGGATCATCATCATCAGCTTGCGATAAGCCGCATAAAAGGGCGCACATATATCGGAGGGGAGGTCGATGACATCGACAAGATGGGCGTTGAATCGCAACTCTGTCACTTCTCCATCGCGTCGAGTTACGATCACAGGAAACCGACCGCGCAGATCGTAGTTTTCATCGTGAAACCGATAGGGTATCTCGACCTCGCACAAGAGACGGTAAGCTTCCGGATCTTCCGCCTGTAATGCGGCCACGACCGCAAACCCATCGGCAAAGACCGATCCACCGCCTTCGGCTTCGTTGGCGAGGCAATGCAGGAATTGATAGCCGGGCGGCACCTCCTGGTTGGAGAGATCGGTGTGTAACGGCAGGGCGACCGGCGTATAGGCCAGATTGTTCGGGTTCGGCATCGACACGACCTCGAACATGGTACCGAAATTTGTCTGGCGCAGGAATCCTATCCGCTCGGCCGCATGCCGCCCGGCGTCGGGATCATCGTCAAGCCCATCGACGATGGAGAGCCCGTATGCAGCCGTTGCTTTCAGCCAGGCGAGCAGATCGGCATCGCTCTGAAAGAGGTCTCCGGCGGAGTGACGCGGTATGGTTTCAAGATCGATCGAGCCATCCCAGTGTTTCGGAGCGATGTCAGCCGGATCGTCCCGCTTTCTGCCTGGGCGGTAGGATTCAAAGAAATGACCCGGGATTTCCTCCTCGGCCTGGTCGTTCGGCCAGACAATGCTTACAGCGCCGCCTCTGCCCCGCACGCTGAGCGGTCTGAGCGATGCGTCTACGCTGGTCAGGTCGAATATTCGCTCTTCGGTCTGTGGGTGAAACGCCGATGGCGCATTATCCTTTAGCCAGAGCCACGGATAGCAGACGGTTTCGCCTGACGAGAAAGTCACGGCAAGCGCGGTCTCCCGGGCTTCCACGGAAAGCATGGTATTCATGACGGTGTCTCTCTGAACACGAAATTTAAGTTTCAGCTTGCATCGGGCCCGCAGGCCATCAACCCAGCGGTGGTGGCCACCACAAGCTCGGCTTCCCATAACGATGGGATCCGGGATTTCTGTTCGGTTCTTCGAGCACTCGATCACCAGGTGAAATCTGGCCCCAGCTGAAATCTGGTTCAGATCCACATGGCGATGGTAGCGGTCATTGGCCGGGAGTGTCCAGCTAAATGCGATGGGGTCTCCGTCCCCTGCCGAACGCGACCCTGACCATCGGGACGATCTATTCTGGTCGGGGCGTGGTTGGATGCCGGCCGCCGCATTGTGTGACCAGAGCAGCTTCACTGCGGCGATAAAACCCATCTTCACCTCGGAGAACCGCGTTGACGTAAACGTCAACCCGAAGCTATATGCGCCAGCGACCGTGATCGCGAAATGCGCAAGACGGCGACTTCCGCAGACCGAAGTGCCAATGTGCGACAAACGCAACGAGACGAGGAGAACGGCCATGGGCGTTCAGGAAATTGCCGACAAAATCAGCGCGCGCGTGGCGAGTGCCGGGTTCGATCGTTCGGTGAAGTTCGATACCGGCGACGATGGTGTCATCGTCATCGACGGCGCTGACGTCTCGACCACCGACGCGCCGGCCGACTGCACCATAAAGCTTTCGCTCGACGATCTGGAGGCGCTGATATCAGGCGATCTCAACCCGACCATGGCGTTCATGTCCGGCAAGATAAAGGTCGAAGGCGACATGAGCGTCGCCATGGCGCTGAGCCAGCTGATCGGCTGATCCACTCCAATCCGGGATGAAAAAAGACGCCGCCCGATGGGCGGCGGCTTGTTTCGTCAGGCCGCGAGCGGCAGCCGCTGTGCCTTCAGCTTGCGCCCCGCCGCCTTCAACGTGCCCTGCACGCCGGCGAGCGCGCCTTCCGCCAATTCCAGCGCCAGCAGGCGGTGCCGCTCATAAGGGCCTGGCATGGCCAGCGAGCCGGTTTTTTCGGCCGAAAACCCGAAGCGCTCGTAATAGGGCGCATCGCCAACCAGCAGGATCGCCGCATGGCCGAGACGCGCGGCTTCAGTGATCGCATGGCGCATCAGCGCCGAGCCGATGCCGGCATTCTTGATTGCGGGGTCGACGGCGAGCGGGCCGAGCAGCAGGGCTGGCCGACCGCCCTCGCCCAGCACCACATCCCAGAGCCGCACGGTGCCGGCGACGGCGCCCGACGCATCGCGCGCGACAAAGGAAAGGCCTTCCGAAGGCCGGCGGCCGCGGCGCAGCTTTTCCGACGATTTTTTCCGGCGCTTCAGCCCCATGGCGCTATCGAGCAGGGCCTCGCGCGCCGGGATGTCGGCAGCGGTTTCGGCGGTGATCGCAAAAGCGCCAGCAGTCTCCCCTCTTGAGGGGGAGATGTCGCCGAAGGCGACAGAGGGGGTCGGCACGTCCTGACGCGACACCCTGTCGTGGGCGAAGGACGTCAGCGCTTCACGCGAGACCACCCCCTCTGGCCATTTCGTGGCCATCTCCCCCTCAAGGGGGGAGATTCCGCGCGCAGCGTCCTCAACAATGAAATCCAAAACGTCCATTTCCGCGATCCTTCACGAGCGGATTGTTCCACAGGCAAACCGAAGCGGGCGATCTCGTCGCCCGCACCGGGTGATCTGACCGGCTCTTGCGAGCCGTCAGATCACGTAGGATCGGAGAGGCTCGAAGCCGTTGAAGGCGACCGAGGCGTAGGTCGTCGTGTAGGCGCCGGTGCCCTCGATCAGCACCTCGTCGCCGATGGTCAGCGACAGGGGCAGCGGATACGGCGTCTTCTCGTACATTACGTCGGCCGAATCGCAGGTCGGTCCGGCGAGCACGCACGGCGCGGTCTCGGTGCCGTCATGCGCGGTCACGATCGGGTAGCGGATCGCCTCGTCCATCGTCTCGGCGAGACCGCCGAACTTGCCGATGTCGAGGAACACCCAGCGCACATTGTCGTTGTCGGCCTTCTTCGAGATCAGCACGACTTCCGATTTGATGACGCCGGCATTGCCGACCATGCCGCGGCCCGGTTCGATGATGGTTTCCGGGATAGCGTTGCCGAAATGCTTGCGCAGCGCCGAGAAGATCGCCTGGCCATAGGCCTGTGCCACCGGCACATCCCTGAGGTAACGGGTCGGAAAGCCGCCGCCCATATTGACCATCTTGAGCACAATACCTTCCTCGGCGAGCGTAGCGAACACCTTTTTGGCGTCGCCGAGGGCGCGGTCCCAGGCGGTCAGGTCGGTCTGCTGCGAGCCGACATGGAACGACACGCCATAGGCGTCGAGGCCGAGCGTCCTGGCATGGCGCAGCACGTCGACCGCCATCGCCGGCACGCAGCCGAACTTGCGCGACAGCGGCCATTCGGCGCCTTCGCCGTCGGTCAGCACGCGGCAGAACACACGGGCGCTGGGTGCAACACGGGCGATCTTCTCGACCTCCTCGACGCAGTCCACCGCGAACAGCCGGATGCCGAGCTGATAGGCGCGCTGGATATCGCGCTCCTTCTTGATGGTGTTGCCGAAGGAGATGCGGTCCGCCGGCGCACCGGCGTCCATCGCCATCTCGACCTCGGCAACGGAAGCGGTGTCGAAGGACGAGCCCATCGCAGCAAGGAGGCGCAGGATTTCCGGCGCCGGGTTTGCTTTCACCGCATAGTAGATTTTCGAATCGGGAAGCGCCTTCTCGAAAGCGCGGAAATTGTCGCGCACGACGTCGAGATCGACGACGAGGCAGGGGCCGTTCGGACGTCGGGTGGCGAGGAAGTCAAGGATGCGCTGGGTAGCCATCGGGGTCTCTCCAATCAGCGCCTTTCGGCGCGCACAAAGGCTGCGGGACGCGGGTCATCGACCTCGCGAACACGCGGTGGACAAAGGCGGGACGTCACATCCATGGAACCAGCCGGTGGAGACCCCGGAACCATGAAGCGCCGTCTCGCGGCGGTGAACCTTGGCCTTGCCCGGCCTCGGTTCGCTTTGTCTGCCTTGGCTTGGATTGGGAGAGCCCGTTCCGCACTGCCGGCAATGAAGGTGTGCCTCTTCAGTAACCCCGGTCTTTGGACGACCGGCAGAACACCAGAAAGGCCCGCACCGTCGTTGCTTCAAGGTGTCCTCGGTCTGGCGGTTGGCCGCTAAACCGACTGGAGGGGTTAGCTCCAGTTACCTTACCGATATCCCTCACCATTTTGAGGATCGGCGGACACCCACAGGCACGTGCGACTTTGGGCAAGCGCGATATAAGGTCGAAGCATTTCACAATCAATAAAAATCGTACGCCAGGTTGTAAAATTCCTGGCGTCGAACAATGTTGCAACAACTGTATCCGGATATCGAACGCATGACAGGCACTCGCGGCCCTCTGAACGCTTTTCTCGACCTTGACGATGTCCCCGTGTCCAATGCGCAATCCGGCCCGCTTGCCGACCTGCGGCTGGCCGTCAAGGATATTTACGATGTGGCCGGCCACCGCAGCGGCTGCGGCAATCCGCAGAAACACCAGGAGGCTTCACCCGCCTCGGCGACAGCGCCGGCCGTCCAGGCGCTGCTTGATTCGGGCGCGCGCTTCGTCGGCAAGACGCAGACCGACGAGTTGGCCTTCTCCCTGATGGGGCTGAACGCGCATTTTCCGCCGCCGGTCAATCCGGCAGCGCCAGACCGCATCACCGGCGGCTCGTCCTCCGGTTCCGCCGCCGCGGTCGCCGGCGGGCTGGCCGACATCGCCATCGGATCCGACACCGGCGGCTCGATCCGCGCGCCGGCAAGCTTTTGCGGCCTGATCGGCCTCAGGGTCACGCATGGCCGGATCTCGCTCGATGGCACCATGCCGCTGGCCCCCTCTCTCGATACGTTCGGGTGGTTTGCCAAGGATATGGCGACCTACGACAAGGTCGGCGCGGTGCTGCTCGGCGACGATCTGCATCGGCACGAATTGCAGCGTCCCCTCGTCCAGGATGCGCTGGACGGGCTCGTGCTTGGGCCGCAGGAAGCCGATCAATATCGCGTCATGGTTCGGCATGTCTCTTCGGTGATGGGCACACCGCGGACGATCGCGCCGCTCTCGCATTCCACCGACGATCTCTATTGGTGCTTCCGCACGCTGCAGGGGTATGAGGCCTGGCAAAATCATGGTGCCTGGATCTCGCAGGGTGACCGGATGCTCGGCCCCGGCGTCAAGGGGCGTTTCGAGCATGGTGCGACCATCGGCGCGGCAACCGCGCGACATGAAACGGAACGTCGCGTTTCGTTTCGTCTTGAACTTGCCGAGCGTCTTGGTGAGGACGGCGTCCTTGTGCTGCCGACCGTTCCGGGTGCCGCCCCGCTCAAGGCCGATTCGTTCGATGATTTGCAATCCTACCGCGAACGCGCGCTAAGACTGCTGTGTCTTTCCGGCCTGTCCGGCTTTCCGCAGATCACCCTGCCGCTGGGCCATGTCGAGGGCGCCCCGTTCGGCCTGTCGCTGCTCGGACCTGAGAACAGCGACCGGCAGCTTCTGACGCTTGCCGCGCGTATCCTTTCAGCTCACCAAGGGAGCGCATGACATGGACACGCTGACCCGTATGCGCGCCTTTATCGACGTGGTCGAGGCCGAAGGTTTTTCGGCAGCGGCGCGCAAGATCGGCCGCTCCAAGGCGCTGCTGTCGAAATATGTGCGCGAGCTGGAGGACGAGCTCGGCGCGCTGCTGCTCAACCGCACCACCAGGCAGTTCTCGCTGACCGAAGCCGGCCACACCTATTACCGCCGCGCCTCGGAAATCGTCCGCGAGGTCGACAGCCTGGCCGATGCGGTGCGTGAATCCTCCGGCGACGTTCGCGGCAGGATCAAGCTGTCGGCGCCGCGCACTTTTGCCGACGCACCGATCGGCCAGTCGCTGATCGACTTCGCCAAGCAGCATCCCGACATCGTGCTCGACATTCATCTCGACGACCGCTTCGTCGATCTGGTCGAGGAGGGTTTCGATCTCGCCGTGCGCATTTCGCGGCTGGAAAACTCCTCGCTGATCGCGAGGCGTCTGGCGCCGTTTTCAGTGCGGCTCTGCGCATCTCCCGAACTGATCGCCAAGCACGGCATGCCGGTGCGGCCGCAGGACCTTGGCCGCGTGCCCTGCATCATCGACACCAATGGCCGCTGGCTGACCAACTGGCCGTTCAAGGGCGATAGCGGCGATACGGTAACCGTTTCGGTCTCCGGTCCGATCGAGGTCAACAGTCCGATGGCGGCAAGGGCCGCCGCCGTGGCGGGATTGGGATTTTCCATCCTGCCGGATTTCATCGCCGCGCCCGACATCGAAAGTGGCCGGCTGGTGACCGCGCTGGATGACCGCATCCTGCCCGGAGGTGGCATTTTCGCCGTCTATCCGCACCGGCGCTATTTGCCTGCAAAAGTTCGCGTTTTCGTCGACTTCCTGGTGCAGTGGTTCAAGACGATTGATAGCGCATGAGCCTTCACCCGCCTTGCGGTCCCATTTTCGCCCGCTTTCTGGTAACTCTCGATATTTACCCAAGCTGATGGAATCGCGACCGAGAATGCACCTGAAACGGCAAGCAATCATGATGGCTTCGGCCATGGCGGCGACATTTGCCACGGTCGGCCCGGCCGAGGTGCACCCCCACGTCTTCGCCGAGGCCCGCCTCGAAGTGGTTCTCAGCCCGGATCACCAAACTGTGAAGGCGTTGCGCCATCTCTGGCGCTTCGACGATTTGTTTTCGAGTACGGTGATGATGGAATTCGACAAGAATTCCGACCTGAAGCTCGACGACAAGGAGCTGAAGGAAGTCGCCGACACCGTCCATGCTTCGCTGGCGGAATTCAATTACTTCCAGCTCGTCACCGTCGACGGCAAGGACGAGGCGATGAACCCGCCGCCGCAGCTGATGGCCAATTTCGAGAACGATCAACTCATCATCCTGTTCGAATCCGAACCGAAGGCGCCGATGAAGTTGGCCGGCAAGATCGATATCGGCGTCTACGACCCGACCTTCTACACGGCGATCGATTTCACCGAGGATGCCAATCTGCAGGTCGATGGCATGCCGTCGACATGCGCGAGCAAAGTCGTTCGTCCGAACCCCGACGAGGCGCTCGCCGAGAACCAGAAGACCCTGACGGACGCCTTCTTCAACGATCCGACAGGCACCGATATGAGTAAGATCTTTGCGACCAAGCTTGAACTGAACTGTCAGCCAGAAGGATAATCCGGTGACGAAACCGTCCCTGCGTTTGGCCTTCGGCCTTTTGGCCGCCGCCCTTGTGATGACGCACCTCCTCGGCGCCGCCCACGCCCAGAGCTCGCTCGGCATCGGCACCAATGATGGGATGGCTCCCACCACCGGCCCGTTCGCCCACATCCTGATGTGGATCAACCTGCGCCAGCAGGAATTCTACCGCGCGCTTGCCGGCGCGATGAAGGCGATGCGCGAGGATGGCAGCAAGCTGTGGCTGCTTATCGGCCTGTCCTTCGCCTATGGCATTTTCCATGCTGCCGGCCCCGGTCACGGCAAGGCGGTGATCTCGTCCTACATGGTGGCGAACGAAGTCGCGCTCAAGCGCGGCATCATGCTGTCCTTTGTCTCGGCCCTGCTGCAGGCGCTGACGGCGATCCTCGTGATGATGCTCGCCTATTTCGTCCTGCGCGGCACCACCATATCGATGACCGATGCGGCATGGTTCCTCGAAGTCACGAGCTTTGTCTTTGTCACCCTGTTCGGCGCCTGGCTTTTGTGGCGCAAGGCCGGCCCAGCTATCCTTCGCCTGTTCGGCGCCAACCCTGGCTACAGCCTGTCGGCGGCCCATGCCGGCCACTCACATGCAGGCCACTCACATATGCATTCAGTGCATGCGCTTCACGCACATGGGCATGACGGTCACGACCATGATCATGGCGCACACGACCACCATCATGGTCATGGTGGGCACGATCATCATCACCATGCGGCGGGCGAGGTCTGCGAGACGTGCGGACATTCGCACGCGCCAGACCCGGCGCTGCTTTCCGGCGACCGCTTCGACTGGCGCACCGCCTGGTCGGCGGTGGCCGCGGTCGGCATCCGGCCGTGCTCGGGCGCGCTGATCGTGCTGAGCTTTGCCATGCTCAACGGGCTGTGGTTCGGCGGCATCCTGTCGGTGCTGGCGATGGCGCTCGGCACCGCGATCACGGTCTCGATCTTGGCGACGCTGGCGGTGACGGCCAAGAACTGGGCGGTCTATTTCGCCGGTGACGGCCGCATGGGCAACCGCATCCATTCGATCGTCGAGATCGGCGGCGCAGCCTTCGTCTTCCTGTTCGGGCTGCTGCTGCTTTCGGCCAGCCTGACGCCTGGCGGATGACGCCTTCGCCCGTCCGATTTGGCCGCGCGGCGCTCTAGCTTGCGATTTTGCCGCCAAGCTCGTCCTCGATATGGGTGCGGATGATGTCGTCGAAGCTGGTTTCGGCGGCAAAGCCAAGCTCCCTCGACCGCCGCGCCTCGAACCGCGTCGGCCAGCCCTGTACGATTGCCCAGATCGTCTCGTCGGGCTCCTCGCGGATCAGTTTCACCGCCTCGACGCCGGCAATGCGTTCCAGTGCCTCGATCTGTTCGCCGACGGTGACGGCGACACCCGGCATCGTCAGGTTGCGGCGCGGCCCGACAGTGCCGCCGTCGATCCCTGCCGCGTGGATCAGGAAATTCACCGCTGAGCGCGGGCTGGCATGGGTATGCACGACAGAGCGCGGCACCGGCAATATTGCTTCCTGGCCGCTCAACGGTTCCCGGATGATGCCGGAGAAAAAGCCTGACGCGGCCTTGTTGGGCTTGCCCGGCCTGACGCAGATGGTCGGCAGCCTGATGCCGATGCCGTCGAAGAAGCCGCGCCGCGTATAATCGGCGAGCAATGCTTCGCCCATCAGCTTCTGCGTGCCGTAGGAGGTCAATGGGGTCGGGTGGAATTCGTCGGGGATGATGTCCGGGAACGGTGCGCCGAACACGGCGATCGACGAGGTGAAGACGACGCGTGGCGCAAACCCCGCCAGCCTTATGGCATCGAACAGCGCTCTTGTGCCGTCGAGATTGACGCGATAGCCGAGATCGAAATTGGCTTCCGCCTCGCCCGACACGACGCCGGCGAGATGGAAGATCACGTCGGGGCGCGACGCGACCAGCCGTTCCATCGCGCTCGCCGCGGCGAGATCGCCTGTATGGATGGTGACGTCGATGCCTTCCAGTGTCGGTGCCTGCGGCGGCACGATATCGTGAAGGTCGAGCGCGACGATCTTCCGGTCGCTGAGCATTCCGTCCTTCGCCAGCCGGGCGATGAGCTTGCGGCCGACCATGCCTGCCGCGCCGGTAATCAAAACACGCATATCAATGATCCTTTTTGCGCTGGCTGCGGCCACGCAGCCAAAACACGACGAAAATGGCCACCATGAAGACAGCGGCAATAACAGCGGCAAGAATGGTCGAGACTCGGCCGACCGCCAGCATCACGGTTGGCAAATAGTAGGCGGCGATGCCGAACAGCAGCAGCACCCAGAGGGCGCCTATCGCCGCGTTGCGCGTGTCGCGATCCATCACGTGGCCCTGACGCGGCGGGAATTCACCAAGTTCGTTACCAATGCCATGGAGCTCCCGGTGTCAGTGATAGTGGCCATGATGCGGAGCCGCATCGTGCGCATGGTTGTGCTCGCCATCGTGCTCATCATGGCTGTCGGCGCAATGACCGAATTCCGGTTCCACGGTGGCGTGGGCAATGCCGTGCTCGACGGCAAGCCGTTTCTTGATGGCGCTGACCGCCTTGTGGGCATCGACGCCATCGTTGAGGCAAGCATGCAAGGTCGCCATGTTGCTTGACCCGTCGAGCGACCAGACATGCATGTGATGCACCTCGCGCACGCCGTTGACCGTCGCCTCTATGTCCCTGGCGATCAGGTCGCGATCGAGGCTCGCCGGCACGCCTTCGAGCAGGACATGGGCTGCTTCGCGCATCAGCGACCAGGCCGTGGACAGGATCAGCAGCGAGACGAGGACGGACAGGATCGGATCGATAGGCGTCCAGCCCGTTGCCAGGATGACCAGCGCAGCTATGATCGCCGCCGCCGATCCAAGCAGGTCGCCGAGCACGTGCAGGATGGCACCACGCATGTTCAGGCTGTCGCGGTCGCCGCCATGCAGCACGAAGAAGGAGCCGATATTGACCAGCAGACCGACGATCGCGACGACCAGCATCGGCCCGCCGAGCACGGGCGCAGGCGTCAGCAGACGTTCCCATGCCTCATAGATGATCCACAGCGCAATGGCGAAGATGGCGATGCCGTTGGTATAGGCGACCAGCGTTTTGACCCGGCCGAAACCATAGGTGAGGCGAACGGTGGCCGGCCGGTCGGCCAGATGAAAAGCATACCAGGCAAGGCCGAGCGCGATACAGTCGGCGAGCATGTGGCCGGCATCCGCCAGCAGCGCCAGCGATCCGGTGAAGAGACCGCCAAGCGCTTCCACGACCATGAAGCCGGCGGTCAGGCAGGCTGCGATCAGCACCCGTTTCTTGTCGGTTGAGCCGTGCACATGACCGGCGCCGTGGCTGTGGTCATGCCCTTGCGAACCATGGTCATGCGCCATCTGCGAACTCCTGTTAGAGCCTGATCCATCCCGGCAGAATCGGGATGAAGGCTTTATCTCCTTGTTCGACCATGATCTTACCCGAACCGAAGGTCAGCGCAGCATAAACCGGCCTCCACTTTTCGGGATCATGGTCCGTCTTGTTTGACCATGATCTTATCCGAAAACCGGCCTCCACTTTTCGGGATCATGGTCAGGCGCCGAACTCGGCGCGGAAATCTTCGAGCCGTCGCTTCTGCCGGCCTTCGCCATCGAAATTGGCCGGATCGAGCCATGCCTCATAGGCGCTGCGCAGGGCCGGCCACTCCTTGTCGATAATCGAGTACCAAGCGGTATCGCGGTTTTCGCCCTTGACCACAAGATGCTGGCGGAAAACGCCCTCGAACTTGAAGCCGAAACGCTCCGCCGCGCGCTTCGACGGCTCGTTACGGTTGTTGCATTTCCATTCGTAGCGGCGATAGCCAAGCTCGTCGAAGATATATTTCATGAACAGAAACTGCGCTTCCGTCGCCGCCGGCTTGCGCGAGATTAGCGGACCCCAATAGATGTTGCCGATCTCGATGACGCCATAGGCCGGATCGATGCGCATCAGCGTCTGGCGTCCGGCGACCTTGCCGCTAGCCTTGTCGATGACGGTAAAGAACAGCGGGTCTTGGCTCGCTTCGGCCTTGTCCAGCCAGGGCTGGAAAGCGGCGCGGCTCTCTGGCGGATAGTCGGGCAGCCAGGCAAAGCGGCTGTCGACATCGGCCACCGACGACGCTTTGAACAAGCCATCGCCGTGCTTTTCGGCGTTGAGCGGTTCCAGCCTGACGTAGCGCCCCTCCAGGACTTTGCGTTCGGGCCGCGGGCGCGGTTGCCAATTCTTGAGATTTTCCGACACCCAAAACTCCAATCCATTTGACTTTTGCGAGCGGACGCTCACAAAAACGCTCGCTCGGCGAAAGAACCACACGGACGGGAAAAATGCTCCACACGATTTCGGCCTTCGACCGTCTCGGCGAGGAAAATGCCTTCGCAGTGCTGGCTCGTGCCACCGCGCTCGCCCATCAGGGCCGCGACATCGTCAATCTCGGCATCGGCCAGCCCGACTTCAAGACGCCTCAGCACATCGTCGAGGCGGCGATCAAAGCGCTGCGTGACGGCCACCACGGCTACACGCCGGCCAATGGCCTGCTGGCGACACGCGAAGCGGTGGTGCGCCGCACGCTGACCACCACCGGCGTCGAGGTGTCGCCCGAGGCGGTGATGATCCTGCCCGGCGGCAAGCCGACCATGTTTGCCGCGATCCTGATGTTTGGCGAACCGGGCGCCGAGATCCTCTATCCCGATCCCGGCTTTCCCATCTATCGCTCGATGATCGAATTCACCGGTGCTGCTCCGGTACCGGTGCCGATGCGCGAGGAGAACGGCTTTGCCTTCTCGGCGCAGGAGACGCTGGCGCTGATCACGCCGAAGACCAGGCTGCTCATCTTAAACTCGCCGGCCAACCCGACCGGCGGAGTCACCCCCCGCGCCGAGATAGAGAAGCTGGTCAAAGGGCTGGAAGCGCACCCGGACGTCGCCATCCTCTCGGACGAAATCTACGACGTGATGACCTATGACGGCGAGACGCATTGCTCGCTGCTGAATTTCCCTGAAATCCGTGACCGGCTGATCGTGCTCAATGGCTGGTCGAAAACCTGGGCGATGACCGGCTGGCGGATGGGCTGGTCGATCTGGCCGAACGGCGAAAAGGGCGCCCACCTCTACGACAAGGTACGCAAGCTGGCGGTCAATTGCTGGTCCTGCGTCAACGCGCCGAGCCAATATGCCGGCATCGCCGCCATCGACGGTCCGCAGGACGACGTCGACAAGATGATGCGCGCCTTCGACCGCCGCAGGAAGGTCGTGGTCGAAGGACTGAACGCTTTATCAGGCGTTTCCTGCATCACACCGAAGGGCGCGTTCTATGCCTTCCCCAATGTCTCCCAAACCGGCTGGAAAGCCAAGAAGCTTGCGTCTGCCCTGCTTGAGGATGCCGGCGTGGCGCTAATCGGCGGGCCTGATTTCGGCATTCTCGGCGAAGGCTATATCAGGTTGTCTTACGCCAATTCCGAAGAGAACATCCTGCGCGCGCTGGAGCGGATCGAGACGTTTCTGGCAAAGTGAGGGCGGGTACAGGACCGACGAAAGGAGCCGTCAGATGTTTTATGCCATCCTCGCCTATCACGTGGAAGAAGCGATCACGGCGCTGACGCCGGAGGAGGACGCGGCGCTGATGACTGACCTGCTCCAGATAAACGAACGGCTATACCGGGAAGGCAGCCTTGGCCCGGCGGCGCGGCTCGGGGCGACGCAAGACGCGTGTACCTTGCGCGGGCCGGGCGCCGGAATGGTCATTGACGGACCTTTCGCCGAGACCAAGGAGCAATTGTTGGGCCTCTACGTCGTCGATTGCGACACGCGTGATGCCGCGATCGCGATTGCGCGCGACCTTCGCCGCGTCAATCCGACCGCCGTCTACGAAATCCGCCCCATTTCGCTGTATCTTCCCGGCGTGCCGCTTTCGGCTACGCAGTCTTAGCCAAAGTTGAACGCCGCCCGGCCGGGTCCCCGCTGCTGCGCAGCGTCCCGGCGTTCGCTGGCCTTTCATCGTCCCACTGGCACGATGAATTCGCGCGGACCGGCCGCTCACCCTCGCCCGACATAGGGCATCTTCGTGGCCATCACGGTCATGAACAGCACGTTGGCGTCGAGCGGCAGGCTGGCCATATGGACGACGGCATTGGCGACCTGCTGGACATCCATCACCGCTTCGGCGGCGATAGAGCCATTGGCTTGCGGTACCCCGACCGTCATCGGCTGCGCCATGTCGGTCAATGCGTTGCCGATGTCGATCTGGCCGCAGGCGATGTCATAAGGCCGGCCGTCCAGCGCCAGCGTCTTGGTCAACCCGGTAATGGCGTGCTTGGTCGCGGTATAGGGCACTGAGCCCGGCCGCGGTGCGTAGGCCGACACCGAGCCGTTGTTGATGATGCGGCCACCCATCGGCTGCTGCCTGCGCATGGCGCCGAAGGCGGCGCGGGCGCACAGGAACGAGCCGGTGAGATTGACCCCGACGATGTCGTTCCACACCTCGACGGGGATCTCGTCGATCAACGTCGACTTGTAGCTTGTGCCGGCATTGTTGAAGAGCAGGTCGACACGACCGAAAGCCGCCGCCACCGTCTCGAAGAGATCGTCGACCTGGTCGGCCTTGCTGATGTCGCAGGCGACCGCCAGCGCCTTTGCCTGTGTCGATCCGGCGTCGGCGATCGCCTCGTCCAGCACCTGCTTGCGGCGCCCGCAAAATACCGTGTTCCAGCCGGCCTTGAGCAGCGCCGTGGCGACACTTTTACCGACGCCTGTGCCGGCGCCTGTGACGATGGCTGTTTTGTAGTCTGTCATAACTGTCCTCCTATAGCGCCGCGTGTCCGCAAGAACGCCATAGCACCTTGATTTCGAGCAATTTTGATTTTGTGCATGATCGCTTCCAAAAATCGATTCCGATTTCGGGTCATGCGCTAACCGGCTTCAACAAAAGGGCGGCCATTGGCGGCCGCCCTGATCTGAACCGGCTTGGGAGGAGGAAAGCCGATCCGACTACCTAAAATTATGCGCTTCCTAGGTAAACGAGACATTAACGCGAGAGCGGCGCCCGGATCCCGCCCTCCGCCGCCCTGAAGCCTACCAGCGCGAACCGGCGGTTGCCTTGCCCGACGCCGGCACCCCTGACTCCAGCACCGCTGACTCCGGCACCTCTGGCGCCGGCACCTTTGCCGCCGACACCGTAGCCTCGACATGGTCGACCAGTGCGTCCGGCAGCCCGAGGCGGCCGGCGAGCAGATCGAGATAGCCGCGTTCGGCACGCGTATCCGGATCGACGGTGAGGCGCGAGGCGGTGTAGAGTTCGAGCTTCTGCGCGTCGGTTTGGGCGCCGGCGACCAGCGTATCCAGGTCGAGCGGCGTTTCCAGTTCCGACATCAGGAATTTCTCCGCGTCGGAGCCGATGCCCGCGAGGCTGAGCTTGCCGGCGATCTTTTGCCGTTCGGCGTCGTCGATATGGCCGTCGGCCTTCGCCGCCGAAATCATTGCCCGCACCAGCATCAGCGTGAATTCGTCCTCGCCTTGCGGCGCTTGCGAGGGATGGAAGCTGGTGTCGGCGGGCGGCGGCAGCAATTCCGGCGAGCCGGATGCGGCCGTCTCCGCAGGCGCCTTGCCGTTCTTGTAGTTCTGGTAGGCCTTGTAGGCGAGACCGCCAATCATGGCCAGGCCGCCGAGCTTTACCGCAGTGCCGGTGACCTGACGGCCAGCACCGGTTCCGAGCAGCACCGCGGCCAGTGCGCCGGCCGCCAGCGGATTGTCCTTGGCCATCTGCATCGCCTGACCCCCTTTGTCGCGGACGGTCGACCCCGTTCCGGGAATTTGCGAGCCGAGCAGATCGTCGAGGAGCTTCTTGGGATCGAACATCAATGCCTCCAGAATTGGCCCGGCCGAACGTGAACGGGCAGGTTTTCGGACGTTGAAGAGGTAGGCCCCGCATATTGACATTACAATGACGGATGAGCGCTTTGCCAATGATGGCGAAAACAAGACGATGTCGGGATCTGCCGTGTCGGCCCGAAAATCGGAATCGATTTTCGGAAAGCACAATGCGTAGATTCAGGGTGTTAGAGCGTACTTTGTGAGTCCAAGCGGACGCACGTCGCTCTAACGTCCGATGTGCGGAGCCCTGCCTTGCGCTTCTGCAAGTTCGACCTGGCGCTGACGCTCGGCGTAGCGCGCGCGATCCTCGTCGGAACGGGCATCGAAGCAATGCGGGCATGAGATGCCGGCGGCGTATTTCGGCGATAACAGGTCCCGCTCGATCAGCGGATGCCGGCATGCGCGGCACAGTTCGGCCTCACCCTCGACCAACCCGTGCGACACCGAGACGCGTTCGTCGAAGACGAAGCATTCGCCCTGCCACAGGCTTTGCTCGGCGGGCACCTCTTCGAGATATTTCAAGATACCGCCCTTGAGGTGGAACACATCCTCGAAGCCGAGCGACTTCACATAGGCCGTTGCCTTCTCGCAGCGTATGCCGCCGGTGCAGAACATGGCCACCTTCCGGCCGACGAGCTCGGCCCGGTGCTGCTCGACCCAGGACGGGAATTCGCGAAAGCTCGTCGTGGCGGGATCGACCGCGCCCTTGAAGGTGCCGATCGACACCTCGTAGGCGTTGCGCGTGTCGATGACGATCGTGTCCGCCTCCGAGATCAGCGCGTTCCAGTCGGCCGGCGCGACATAGGTGCCGGCGCTTGCCGCCGGATCGAGATCCCTAACGCCCATGGTGACGATCTCGCGCTTCAGCCGCACCTTCATGCGGTGGAACGGCATCTGCGCGGCGCTGCTGTACTTGACCTCGAGACCGGCGAGACTTTCGATGGATTCGAGATGATCGATGAGCGCGGCGATATCAGCTTCGCTGCCGGCGACCGTGCCGTTGATGCCCTCATGCGCCAGAAGCAGCGTGCCCTTGATACCGCGTCCGCAGCAGAAGGCGGCGAGCGGCGCGCGCAACGCCTCGAAGTCGTCGAGACGGGCAAACTTGTAGAGCGCGGCAACGCGGAAAGGTTGATTGGGCGGAGTCATCGCCGAAGCCACTAAACGCTCATGAAAGCCGATTCAAGGCTGACGCGTGGATCAGCCTCTCCTTGTTGCTTTGACGGCCGGTACTGACGGCATTGCCGGCAGTACGTGACATCGCGACACGCTTGGTTTCGTGGACAGAAAAACGGCGTTCTGCTAACCGGTTGAACGGATCAATACCGGAGAGACGACAAATGCCCAGCAAGACCGAAAAGCTTCTGTCGCTTCTCAACGGCCAACCGGTTATCCCGGTGCTGAAGATCGCCAACGTCGCCGATGCCGTGCCGCTGGCGCGTGCCCTGGCGCGCGGCGGCCTGCCGGCGATCGAGATCACGCTGCGGACCGCCGATGCGCTGGAGGCGATCCGGCTTGTGGCAAGCGAAGTCGAGCACGCCATCGTCGGCGCCGGCACCATTCTGGACGCCCGCCAGTTCGGCGAGGCGGCAGCAGCCGGCTCCAAGTTCATCGTCAGCCCCGGCATCACCCGCGAGCTTCTGGCGGCGGCGAAGGACAGCGACGTTCCGTTGCTGCCCGGCGCCATCACGCCGGGTGAGATCATGGCCGCCCGCGAGGCAGGCTTGCGTTTCCTGAAATTCTTCCCGGCGGAACAGTCGGGCGGCATCGCCTCGCTCAAGGCATTCGCCTCGCCGCTGGCGGATGTGCAATTCTGCCCGACCGGCGGCATCACCGGCAAGAACGCCGCCGACTATCTGAGCTTGCCCAACGTCATCTGCGTCGGCGGCTCCTGGGTGGCGCCGGACGATTTGGTCAAGGCCGGCAGGTGGGACGAAATCGAGGCGTTGGCGCGCGCGGCAAGCAAGCTCGGGCGGTAGAGAAACTCTTATCCCCAAGTGGACTGGCTGCATCGCGGCGTTTTTGTTTGCGAACGGCAAAGAGCCGCGCGGGTTACCCGGCGCGGCTTTGTATTGTTGGTCGATCCGCTACTTGGTCTGGAAGCGGGCTACCGACATGAACTTTACGGCATTGCCGGTGAACCGGTTGGCATCGGCCAGCTGATCGTTCGGCTGGAAGCCCGCGGTGTAGACCTCGGTCGGCGGCGTGTGCACGATATTGTAGGCATAGCGCGGCGCCGTCGTTGCGCTGGAGACGGTGGCGACATTCTCGCCGCTATTCAATGCCCAGCGCGCCGCCTTCGGCTCGGCTGCGACCACCACGGACTTGGGGCCAGGCTTCAGGTCACGGGCGGTTGCCCTGGCTGCCTTGCGGGTGGTCTTCACACCCGCACCGATCGCCGCGGCCGGATCCGAGCCGGCCGGACGGGCAAAGACAGCCTCGCGCGGCGATGCGGCATTGCCGTTCGCCGGATCGCTGAGAACCGAGCTCGGCTGGGCGAGCGAAGCGACCTGGTATTCGTCGGTTGCGCTGACCCGCTCGAGGACGGCCTTGACCGCGTCGGATTGGACCTGGTCCGTCTCGGCCAAGTCGGGCCGCTCCAAGTCGAGTTGGGCCAAGTCGGGCTGGGCCAAATCAGGCTGGGCCAAGTCAGGCTGGGCCACATCGGGCCGATCCGACGGCAGCGCCGAGAACGCATCGGTAGCGGTCTTGCCGTGTCCGGCCGTATCCGCGAGCGCCAAAAGCACATCCTTGTCCTGCGGCGCAAGGTCGGCCGCTGCAAGGTCGGCCGGCAGCGAGTGATCGGGACGCCAGGTCGGCAACGGAATGTTGTTGGCCGCAACCTGCGCCGCATCGGCGACAGCGGAGGGCTCGGCCATGCCGAAGGGAGCGCTTGCCGGCGCTTGCGCGGTCGCCACCGCCTGTTCAGTGGTGGCGGTGGCATCCGCCACGCCGAACGGAACGTTTTCGGGCGGCTGAGCGCCGACCTCGGTCTTCGGACGCGGGGCGAAATCAGGCAGCGGCACGCTGCGCGCCGGCAGCGCCGCGATAATCGTTTCCGGCGTGTCCTCCTCCGGTTCCGGAGCAGGCGCATCGGCGATTTGCGGAATCTCGGCGCGCTTCGCATCCTGAGGCGACACGATGGCAATGCCCGGAAGCTTGCTGTTCTTGGCGGCCGGCGCCGGCTTCGCGGTCGCCAGCTTCACGCTCTTTGCCTTCGGCGCCGGCGCGGCCGCCACATCGGCGCTGTCATCGGCCTCGTCTTCACCGCCGCCGAAGAAAGCCGCCAGCAGACCGCCGGGTCTTTTCGAACCGCCACCTGCGCTGGCAAGTTCGATGGCGGGAGCGCCGGCGCCCTTGCGCGATTTGTAGGAGGCGAGCGCCTGTGAATAGCCGGGCAGCGGCTTGCCGTCGCTCGGCACATGCAGCGTCTTGCCATTGGGGAACACGCGCGCCAATTCCTGGCGGCTGATGCCGGGCCAGTGGCGCACATTGCCGACATCCATGTGGACAAAGGGCGAGCCCGACCTCGGATAATAGCCGACGCCGCCGCCCTGCATCCGCAGGCCGATGTCGCGCAGCTTCTTCAGCGGCACGCCGGGAATGTAGAAGTCCATCGCCTTGCCGAGCATATGCTGGCTTTTCTTGGCGACGCCCCTGCTGCGGCTGCGCAGCATCGAGTTCGTAGACGACGAGCGATAACCACACACGACCTGGATATAGTCGGTGGCGCCGCTCTGCCGGTAAGCCGCCCAGACCAGGTCCAGCAGGCGCGGATCCATCTTGGTCGGCTCGTTGCGGCGCCAGTCGCGCAGGATGACGTTGATTTTTTTCAGACCCGCCTGGTCGTAACGGCCGCCGCGCTTGAAGACGATCTCCGCCTTCTCTTTGGTGTGGAGGTTATAGAGTTTCAGCGAACGCGTCTGGGCGCTGGCGCCGGTCGCAGCCGCTGTAAGGAAGCCAAAGGCGAGGATCACCGCTGCCAGCCATCTCGGCCAGACGCTCATGTGATAATGCCGCCCGTTTGTGTATCGTTCGACTTTGTTCAAATCAAAAGGCCTTGCAGGCTGCCGTTTGTCCCCGGATTTGACCAACGGATGCGGTGGTGTTCGCATCCGAATATCGATCCTAATGGTTAATCATCGCTTATTGAAGCCGAAATGCGGTAACACCGTGGCGATATCCCGTCAAAAATATTGCGCAGGGTTTCTTGGTAAACTGCTGGTTTAGATCATGTTTCGGCCTTTGCCTGAACACGATCTGTTACCGGCCGCCTCAATGCGTGAACACTGCCGGCAAGCGCGTCACCCCGACGCGCGTCACGCCCGCTCGATGACTGAGAACTGTTCTGATGCCAAGCTGGCAAGCTGGTCCGGAGTTGCTTTGTCAGGAAGCAAGCCGGTCGATACGGCCTGTTTCCGGATCGATGCCATGTTCCTTGAGCTTCCTGTAGAGCGTGGAGCGGCCGATGCCGAGGCGGCGGGCAACTTCGCTCATCTGGCCGTTATAATGGTCGATGGCGAGCTTGATCATTTCGAGTTCGACATCGGCCAGCGCACGCACATTGCCGCGTTCGTCCAGCGCCCGCAGCGTGCCGAAGCGGGGCTGAGGCCTGGCTGGCGGATCGAGCTCGGTTGCAGCGATGCCGTTATTGGCGGGCACGTCTTCGCCAGGCGGCTCGATGACCAAAGGCAACGCGGGCAACGCGCCATGCACATCGAGGTTGACGGTGCCCTCGACCTGCGCCCGGATCTGCGGAAACTCCTCTTCGGTCAGCACATCGCCTTCACAAAGCACCGAGGCCCGGAAGACGGCGTTTTCCAGCTGCCGGATGTTTCCCGGCCAGTCGTAGGCCTGCAGCATGGCGAGCGCCGTTGCCGAAATGCCGTGCAGGCGGTGACGTGGATCGGTGGGCGCAACCTTCTCCAGGAAGTGCTCGACCAAATACGGGATGTCGTCGCGACGATCGCGCAGCGGCGGCACGAAGATCGGATAGACGTTCAGGCGATAGAACAGATCCTCGCGGAACTTGCCGTCCTTGACCTGCTGCAGAAGATTGCGGTGTGTCGCCGAGATCAGCCTGATGTCGACCCTGACGGTCGAACGCCCGCCGACCGGATCGACCTCACCGTCCTGAACGGCGCGCAGCAGCTTGACCTGCACGTCGAGCGGCAGGTCGCCGATCTCGTCGAGGAAGAGCGTGCCCGAATGCGCGTCGACGAACTTGCCGGTGTGTTTTTCGGTGGCGCCGGTGAACGAGCCCTTCTCGTGGCCGAACAGGATCGATTCGACCAGATTGTCAGGGATGGCGCCGCAATTGACGGTAACGAAGGGTTTTGAGCGGCGATCGCCGCTGCCCTGGATGGCGCGCGCCACCAGCTCCTTGCCGACACCGGATTCGCCCTCGATAAGGATCGGGATGTTGGAAGCGGCCGCCTTCTGGCCGAGACGGATCACCCGATCCATCGCCGGGCTGTGCGTGATCATGTCCTTGAAGGTCAGATGGCCGCCGCGCCGCCGCGACGTGCGCTTCACTTCGCCCTCGACCGCCTCGACCTTGAGCGCATTGCCGATCGATGCCTGCAGCCTGTCGGGAGAGGCCGGCTTGACGACGAAATCGAAAGCACCGTGACGCATGGCCGAAACGACGGTCTCGATGCCACCCTGGGCGGTTTGTACGATGACCGGAACTTGGATGCCGCGCTCACGCATCGCCTTCAGCACGCCGATGCCGTCGAGGCCCGGCATGACGAGGTCGAGGATGACCACCGACACGTCGCGCGCATTGGGCCCGTCGAGCGCGTCGAGACCGGCCTCGCCGCCATCCGTGATGATCGCGCTGTGGCCGAATTTCGTCACGGCCGCCTCGAGCAGCCTGCGCTGCACGGGATCGTCATCGACTATGAGTATGGAACCTGTCATGACTGGTTCAACGATGCTCGCCCAATATGCCCACCCACTATGCCCACCCAAATGGGGAATTCACCCTATGGATCATCTTGGCACAGGGTTCTAAATAAGGTTTCAAAAAACCCGGTGAACGAATTCCTTAGGATTTGACCGGCTTTCTCATCCCCTTTGAATCTTTGCGTCTGACCGCTCAGGTCTTGCAATCTGGAAAGTATCGGCAATGCGCATGGTTTTTGGTCGGCAGCTTGCGGCGGCGTCCGGTCAGGGCGCGGCGGAGCTTGGCAATCTGCCGGAATGGGATCTCGCCGATCTCTATTTGGGCATGGACGCCCCCGAGCTGAAGCGCGACATCGCCAGGGCGGCGGCCGATGCCATCAGCTTCGAGAGCCGCTGGAAAGGCACGCTCGCCGCCGAGGCGGAGCGTGCCGAGAGCGGCAGGCTGGGCGAGGCGCTTGCCGCCTATGAGGCGCTGGAGGAACTGATCGGCCGGATCGTGTCCTATGCCGGACTGATCTATGCCGGCAACACCGCGGATCCGCAGCGTGCCAAGCTCTATGGCGACATTCAGGAGAAGATGACCGACGCCAGCGCACATCTTCTGTTTTTCGCGCTCGAACTGAATCTGATCGACGATGGCGCGATCGAGACCGCGCTCGCTGCCGATCCCGCCTTCGCTCACTACCGGCCGTGGGTGCTCGATCTGCGCATGGACAAACCCTATCAGCTCGAGGATCGGGTCGAGCAGCTTTTCCACGAGAAGTCGATTACCGGACGCGGCGCCTGGAACCGCCTGTTCGACGAGACGATGACCGATCTGCGCTTCGACATCGATGGCGAGGAGCTAACCCTGGAGCCGGCGCTGAACCGCCTCCAGCACGCCGATGGCGAGGTGCGCCGCCGGGCCTCTGAAGCGCTGGCCGCAACCTTCCGCAAGAATCTGCGCACGTTCACGCTGGTCACCAACACGCTGGCCAAGGACAAGGAGATTTCCGACCGCTGGCGCGGCTTCGGGGACATCGCCGATTCGCGCCATCTCGCCAATCGCGTCGAGCGCAGCGTGGTGGATGCGCTGGCCTCAGCCGTTCGCGATGCCTATCCGCGCCTGTCGCACCGCTACTACCAGATGAAGGCGCGCTGGCTCGGCATGGAGGTGATGAACCACTGGGACCGCAACGCGCCGCTGCCGGAGACCCCGCAGGCGATCATCGGCTGGGACGAGGCCAAGAACACGGTGCTTTCCGCCTATCAGCGCTTTTCACCTGACATGGCGGAGATCGCCCGGGTTTTCTTCGACCGCAATTGGATCGACGCGCCGGTCAGGCCTGGCAAGTCGCCGGGCGCCTTCGCGCATCCGACCGTGCCGTCGGCGCATCCCTATGTTCTGCTCAATTACATGGGCAAGCCGCGCGACGTGATGACGCTGGCGCATGAGCTTGGCCATGGCGTGCATCAGGTGCTGGCCGCAGGCCAGGGCGCGCTGATGGCTTCGACGCCGCTGACGCTGGCCGAGACGGCATCCGTCTTCGGCGAGATGCTGACCTTCCGCTCGCTGCTGGACCAGACCACGGACAAGCGCGAGCGCAAGGCCATGCTCGCCCAGAAGGTCGAGGACATGATCAACACGGTCGTGCGCCAGATCGCTTTCTACGAGTTCGAGCGCAAGGTGCATGCCGAGCGCAAGAACGGCGAACTGACATCCGACAGGCTCGGCCAGTTCTGGCTGGAAGTGCAGGCGGAAAGCCTCGGGCCGGCGATCAAGCTGCGCGACGGTTACGAGGTCTTCTGGACCTACATTCCACACTTCATCCATTCGCCTTTCTACGTCTACGCCTATGCGTTCGGCGACTGCCTGGTGAATTCGCTCTATGCGGTCTATCAAAATGCAGAGCATGGCTTTCAGGAGAAATATTTTGCTATGCTGCGCGCCGGCGGCACCAAGCATCATTCCGAGCTCCTGGCACCCTTCGGTCTTGACGCCACCGACCCTGCCTTCTGGCAGATCGGACTTGGCGTGATCGGCGGGCTGATCGACGAGCTCGAAGCTCTGGACAATTGACGCACAGGGCTGAGCATACGGGGCTGACAGAACAGTTTAGCCGCAATGCATATTGAGGCCGTTCTATTCTTGCCCTAAATATCTGTTCTTAAATAACTCTCCGTGGAATTTTTCCGTTAGCTTTCGGGAAGCTGTATGGTAGCGTCCCGCCTCAAGCTCAGTCGGGCGCGGGGCTCAGGCCAGGAAAAATCTTCGGTCCAGTCACGGCGCTTCGGCGAATGCGACAGCGGCCGTTGGCCATGGCAGGAAAAGCCGGTCGCCGACAGCTCGATCTAAGCCGGCTGTTCCGTGAACAGCGGAGCCACCATTGAATGGTCCTTGTGCCAAGGCCACCACTCCAGGCCACGGCAGATGGATCGGACTGGAGAGAGACAATGGGCACTTTTTTCTACATGCTCCTGGCGTTCCTGGTAGGTGTGTTGGTTGGCTGGTTCATCTGGGGACGCCTGCGTGGCGAGCTCGACAGCCTGCGCGGTGACGTGGACCGCACGCGCAGCGAGCGCGACAGGCTGCGCGCCGACGCCGACCGCCTGACCGGTGAACTGGAAGTATGCCGCGGCGCCCGCGCCGACCTGGAGCGCCAGTTGGCCGAGGCGCAAGGCACCAAGACCGGCGCGACAAAGGCAGCAATCCCGGCACCCTCGGCATTGATGGCGACATCCGCGCCGGCCAAGTCCACGCCGGCCAAGACCACGCCCGCGTCAGCAAAGACCGGGCCAGCTAAGACCGCGCCAGCCAAGTCGACGCCGGCAAAGACCGCGTCCAAGAAAACGGCGGCCGCCAAGGCGGCAGCCGCGCCAAAGGCCAGTGCGTCGAAAGCGGCCGCTTCGGAAACGAGCGCCACAGCCAAGAAGGATGCGCCGGCGGTAAGGAAGGCCACCGCCGGCAAGGCAACAGCGGCAGCAGCTGATAAGACCGACAGTCTGCGTCGCTTGATCGGCATCGGCCCGGTCAACGAGCGGAAGCTGCACGGCTTGGGGGTTAGAACCTACGCTCAGATCGCCGCCTGGACGGCGGCGGATATCAAGCGGATCGAAGACGTTCTCCAGTTCGACGGCCGCATCGAGCGTGAGCGCTGGATCGAGCAGGCGAAACTGCTTGCCGCCGGCGACGAGAAGGAATTCGCGCGCCGCTTCCCGACCGCGGGGACCGCGAGCAACAGCTGAATTGCCAGCCGGCATCGAGCACATGACAGACTGGCGGCGGCCTCGAGGTGCCGCCAGTCTGCTTTTGCACCAAGGCTGCCTTTGCGCCTTGAGACGCCGCTCTCTCGATTGCGCGCGATCGAGCCCCCATATAGAGCGATAGCTGGCGTCATCGATCGCAGCATCCGAGTCCCATGCCCCTGCCCTCTGCAATTTTCCGGAATGACGAGCGCGCACATCAGCTCGTTTTCGACCGTCCGGCCGACATCATCGTGGCGCATGAGGCGGAGGATTTCCTGCCGGCGCTGGAAATCGCGCAGGCCGCGCATGACGCCGGCAAATGGCTGGCCGGCTATTTCTCATACGAGGCCGGCTACCTGCTCGAGCCGAAGCTCGTTCCGCTGCTGCCGGGCGGACGCCGCGCCCCGCTTGTCTGCCTGGGGATCTTCGATGCGCCTGTCGAACAGGCGGTCGTGCCCAGCAACGCGCCGGCGACCAACGGTCCGATCTTCGACGCCCCAATCTTCAACGCAAGGGCTGCTTGGTCTTCAGAAGACTACGCAAAACGCTTTGCGCGGCTCCACAATCACATTCGCAAGGGCGATTGCTATCAGGGCAATCTGACCTTTCCGGTTCATGCGCAGTGGTCGGGCGATCCGCTGGCCGCCTTCGACGCGCTGACCGAGCGCCAGCCGGTGAAATACGGCGCGCTGGTCGCGCTCGGCGATCCGGTCGTTTTGTCGCGCTCGCCGGAACTGTTCTTCGAGGTCGACGCCGAAGGCATGATCGAGACCCATCCGATGAAGGGCACCGCCCCGCGCGGCGCGACCAAGGCGGAGGACAAGCGGCTGAGGGCGTTCTTGCTCAATGACGAAAAGAACCAGGCTGAGAACCGGATGATCGTCGATCTCCTGCGCAACGACATCTCGCTGATCAGCGAGGTCGGCACGCTGGAGGTGCCGGAGCTTTTCCGCATCGAGAGCTACCCGACCGTCCACCAGATGGTGAGCCGCGTGCGGGCCAAGCTCTTGCCTGACCTCACCATCCGGCAGATCTTCGCTGCGCTGTTTCCATGCGGATCGATCACCGGCGCCCCAAAAATCCGCGCCATGGAAATCCTGCACGATCTGGAAGCCACGCCGCGCGATGTCTATTGCGGCGCCATCGGCTGGATCGCGCCCGGCGGCAAGATGCGCTTTTCGGTGGCGATCCGCACCATATCGCTCTTTTCCAATGGCGAAGCCGTCTACAATATCGGTGGTGGCGTCGTCTTCGATTCGACGGCCGAGGAGGAGTATCAGGAGTGCCTGCTGAAAGCGCGCTACGCGACGGGAACACCGCCGATTTCGAGCTGATCGAAACCATGCGCTGGCAGCCGGGCCAGGGCTTCCTCCGATTTAACCGCCATTTGGCTCGCCTTTATGGCTCGGCAGCCGAACTGGGTTTTACCTGCGATCCACAGAAGGTCGGTGAGATGCTCAGGAACGCCGTCGACCGGCCGGACATAGCCTTGCGCACACGCCTCGTCCTGTCGCGCAGCGGCAAGGTGACGGTCTCGGCGCTGCCTTATGAGCCGCATGCAGCCGACAAGGTGTGGAGGCTGCAACTGGCTCGGGTGCGGCTCGACTCAAGCGACACGCTGCTGCGCCACAAGACGAGCCGCCGGGACACCTATCAGCGGGCGCGAGCCGAATATCTGATCAGCCGGGCCGACGAGGTTTTGCTGGCTAACGAGCGTGGCGAAATCTGTGAGGGCACGATCACCAATCTCTTCGCCGATTTCGGCGACGGCGCGCTGGCAACGCCGCGGCTCGATTGCGGCCTGCTGCCTGGCGTATTGCGCGGCGAATTGCTGGACGAAGGTCGCGCCCGCGAGGCAATCTACACCTTGGATGATCTGAAATCGGCCAAAGCACTGTTCGTCGGCAATTCACTGCGCGGATTGATCCCGGCACGGCTGGGCTGAAATGCAACCGAAAAGCTACCGACGACACGCCCTTGGCTGTGTCTCGAGCATGGTTTTCCCCTTGCGAGCTGGAGAAGATGCGTCCGGCCCCGAGAAGAATGAGCCGGACGCGCGGCAGCCGCTTGGGAGGAGCGACTATTCGCCTTCGTGGGTCTGACCGGAGCCGCCGACGGAAACGATGTTGAAGGGTTTGCCTTCGACGGCAATGTCGCCGGTTTTCTCGAACGACGTCGCGTCAACGAGATGCAGCACACCTTGCAGAGGATCCGTAACCACGATCCTGTCGCCGGCGACTGCGATCCGCGGCCTCGGGTCGCTCCAGTGACCGTCCATCGAATAGGGGCCGGTCAGCTTGCGCGAGTTTGCGATCTCCCCCTTCACCACGTCGAGTTGGTGAAGCTGGCCGTCCTCGGTGAAGACGTAGGCGAACTTCGCACGAACGGGATCGACCGTGAAATGCACGCGGCGCGTCGGAAGGCTGATCAGCCGGAATGCGTCGCTCTCGACCGTCGGATCGATCAGCACCACCTTGTCGGCGCCGTAATTGCCGAGGAAATATTGCAGGCCTCTGCCGCCGATCAGCGTCGTCGTTTTGCCGTGCGGCAGGCTGTCGGCATAGGGCAGGTGACGGATCGCCGGGGTGCCGTCGCCACGGGTGACGACAAGCAGGCCGGTCGCACAGGCGAAAGCCAGAATATTGCCGGAAGACGCCTCGCCGTGGAGGTCGGGGCAGGCGTGGATGCCGCCGACCTGCGCGCCGGCTTCGTTAGCGACCCTGATGCCGACCGGGAGTTCGTCCGGTTTTTCCCTGTTCGGCTCTGACAGGAGGACGTGGGAGCCATAGGCGACTGCGACGCCGTGCTGCGGCGCGTCCGTCGTCACTTCCCTGAAATCCGATTTGCCTTCCAGAACGGCCTTCTCGGAGATGATGCGGGCGACACCTTCGCCGTCGAAAAAAGCGGCGAAGTCTCCGCCATGCTCGACGAAATGCGACGGCTTCTCGCCTGCGATCTCGACCCCGGCAAGCTTCGGCGCTTCGACGTCGATGTCGCCGTGTTCGCCGTGGTCCTCGAAGGAAATGCCGCTCGCGACCCCGGTAACGACGCCGGCCGCGCCCTGCACGGCGAAGACGGTCCGGCCGCTTTCGCTGCGATGGAGCGACGCCGGCCCTTTGATCTTAAATGTGTCGAGCTTTGCGCCATCGACCGCATCGATTACGGTCACCTTCGGATCCGCGTGATCCGAGATGAAGAGGCGCCAGGCGGTTACCTCCTCGGCATGGGCCGCACTTGTTGATAGAGACAGAAACAGCGCGATGGCCGTGGCTGACGCCAAATTTGTCCTCACGGTATTCTCCTTGATGTTATTACCTAACTGATTGCGGTCGACGAAAGGCGGATTGCTCTGCCTTTCCGTCGTGGCGCGACGATCAGCTTCCGAGGATCGCGCCTTTGATCGCCGTGATGTTGTGCCGCATCATCTCGAGATAGGTCGCCGCCGGGCCGTTCTCGTCGGACAGGGCGTCGGAGTAGAGTTCACCGCCGATTTTCAGGCCTGTCTCGCTGGCGATCTGCTCGATCAGTCGGGGATTGGTGACGTTTTCCACGAAGATCGCCGAAGCCTTGTCTTGCCTGATCTGTTTGATGAGGGCCGCGACATCGGACGCTGAAGCCTCAGATTCGGTAGAGACGCCCTCCGGTGCGAGGAATTTTATGCCGTATTCGTTCTCGAAATACCCATAGGCGTCATGGGAGGTGATGATCGTGCGCTTGTCCTCGGGGATCTCCGCTACGGCAGCCTTGATCTCCGCTTCCAGTGCCTCGAGCTGCTGGCCGTAGGATTCGGCATTGGCCCGATAGGTGTCACAGCCGGCCGCATCGGCGGCACAGAAGGCATCGGCGATATTCTTCACATAGAGTTCGGCATTGTGCACGGACTGCCATGCATGTGGATCGGACTCGCCGTGATGATGGTGTCCTCCCTCATGGCCCTCTTCCGCCGCCGCGGCGTGCCCTGCCTCACCCTTGGCGGCTTTATCCTGATCGTGGTGACCTTCTTCCTCGGTGTTGCGCAACACCTCGCCGCCTTTGGTCAACTCCACGACCGGCGCCTTCGTCGCGCTCGCCTCGACGAGACGCTGGAGGAAGCCTTCGAACTGGAGGCCGTTGACCAGCACCACGTCGGCCGAACCGACGGTGGCCGCGTCGGCCGGCTTCGGTTCATAGACATGGGCGTCACCATTCGGGCCGACCAGCGTGATGATGTCGACACGGTCACCGCCGACATTCTTGGCGAAATCGGCGATGATCGAGAAGCTGGCGACAACCCTAAGGTTCTCGGCCGCGGCTACCGACGGGGTGATTGGCAACGATGTTATGACGCTCATCGCGGCGGCAAGCTTCAGCTTCCTGGACATTCGATCAACTCCTTCTGTTCAAGCGGTTCTGTGGGAGATGTGCCGGACGCGTGGCGAGCAGCCGCGCCTCCCGGCAGAGATGGAAAGAACATAGATCGTGCACGCCGACAGATGATCGCCGGGCCCGACGATCCATCGAGGTGATGCACGGCGGGATGGCTGTTGTGGCCCAGCGTCAGGTCTTGAAACATCACACAGGCAGCCATTCGATCCGTCTCCGCGGCATCCACCAAAGTCAGCCCGCTCTTATGAGCCGGTATGTTATGTTATTACGTTCGTCAATCGAAAAGTGTCGCACGGCTCAGAGCGCTGGCCCTATCTAAAATCGAGGCAAGGCCTGGCAGCAGGATTGCGGACATCGCGGTAAAGATCGGTCGTGAGAGCATTCCCACGACGCCCGCCAAGTCGTCTGCCCGTGGAACTGGTGGTTCGGGGGCGCCCACAGTTGCACCGAGGGCGATAATCCGCTGAACGGGTTGGCGCATCACCTCGGCCGGGCAACGCTGCATCGTTGGCCGCACAACTGCTGGCGCTCGATTTTGCCAACGCGACTACAAGGTCCTAACGGCCACGATCGGCTGGTCGCCTCCTTAACCACATGATGAATGCGGCGTAGCTCGCGGTTTTTCGCTGGTTTATGACAATGATCTGTGGTTGTAGCGCGTGGCGGTCGGGCAAAAAAATGCTCCGCTTTGCGTCTGTTTGCCCGGCTTTTCAGCCTATCTGAGGGAGTAATCAATAAAATGGCGAATGAAACCTGGCCCGTTTACGGTGAGATCACCGGCCCAGTCGTGATGATCGGCTTCGGCTCGATCGGACGGGGAACGCTGCCGCTGATCGAGCGCCATTTCAAGTTCGACAAGTCGCGCATGACGGTCATCGACCCGCGCGATACCGATCGCAAGCTGCTCGACGAGCGCAACATCACTTTCATGCAGGATGCGGTGACTCAGAAAAATTACAAGAAGCTGCTGACCCCGCTGCTGACCAAAGATGGCGGCCAGGGCTTTTGCGTCAACCTGTCGGTCGACACCGGCTCAGTGGATTTGATGCGGCTCTGTCGCAAGCTGGGTGTGCTTTACATCGACACCGTGGTCGAGCCGTGGCTCGGCTTCTATTTCGACGCCAAGGCCGACAATGCCAGCCGCACCAACTACGCCCTGCGTGAATTGATGATCGAAGAAAAGCACGCGCACCCAGGCGGGGCGACCGCAATTTCCACCTGCGGCGCCAATCCAGGCATGGTCTCGTGGTTCGTCAAGCAGGCGCTGGTCAACCTCGCCACCGATCTTGGCCTCGAGTTCTCCGAACCCGCGCAGCACGATCGCCAAGGTTGGGCCAAGCTGATGAAGAAGGCAGGCGTCAGGGGTATCCACATCGCCGAGCGCGACACACAGCGCACCAAGAAGCCGAAGCCGATGAACGTGTTCTGGAACACCTGGTCGGTCGAAGGCTTCATCTCGGAAGGCCTGCAGCCGGCCGAGCTCGGCTGGGGCACGCATGAGACGTGGATGCCGAAGAACGGCAAGAGGCACAAGCATGGCTCGAAGGCCGCGATCTATCTGGAGCAGCCGGGCGCCAACACGCGTGTGCGCAGCTGGTGCCCGACGCCGGGCCCGCAATACGGCTTCCTGGTGACGCACAATGAGTCGATCTCGATCGCCGACTTTTTCACCCTGCGCGGCAAGAAGGGCAAGGTTCAATATCGCCCGACCTGTCACTACGCCTATCATCCCTGCAACGACGCCGTGCTGTCGCTGCACGAGATGTTCGGTGCCGCCGGCAAGGCACAACCCGTGCATCACGTGCTCGATGAAAACGAACTGGTCGACGGTGTCGACGAACTCGGCGTGCTGCTCTACGGCCACGACAAGAACGCCTATTGGTACGGCTCGCAGCTGTCGCTGGCGGAGGCGCGCAAGCTGGCGCCTTATCAGAACGCAACGGGCATGCAGGTCACGTCGGCAGTGCTGGCGGGCATGGTCTGGGCGCTGGAAAATCCCGAGGCCGGCATCGTCGAGGCCGACGAAATGGACTACAAGCGCTGCCTGGAAGTGCAGTCCCCCTATCTCGGACCGATCAAGGGCTACTACACCGACTGGACGCCGCTCGATAACCGCCCTGGTCTGTTCCCGGAAGACCTCGACAAAAACGACCCATGGCAATTCCGCAACATCCTCGTCCGATAGTGCAACATCCTCGTTCGATAGCAGTGTCTGCCTGCCTTGCAATCGCCTGTAAATCGGGCGATTGAAGGAAGGCGGGCCTAGAGCGACGTGCATCCATTTGGACGCACAAAAGTACGCTCTGGCGCTTTGAATGTACGCATCGTGCTTTCCGAAATCGGATCGATTTTCGGGCCGATGCGAGAGGAGAGGACCTTGATGATGACGATTGCGCGCAAATTGCTTTCGGCCGGCATTGTCGCGGCCGCTGCCGCCTTGGCGGCGTGCACCACCGCCGGCCCGGGCGGGCCGCCATTGGCCGCGCGGAGCCCCGTCGAAGGCTCATGGATCGATGCGCAAGGCACGGGCCTGTCGACCTTCACTGGCGGCAGCTTCAACACCGTCGCGACCGACACCGGCCAGAAACTTGCCGACGGCAGCTACACCATGACCGGCGGCACCTCGGTCGAAATCCATGGCACTTCGCTGATCCGCCAGACGCCGATCAGCTTCAACTGCTTGTTGATCTCCACCTCCCAGCTTAATTGCACCAGCGCGAGCGGACAGAACTTTGTGCTGACGCGACGCACCTGAGCCCATACTGAATTGCTTTTTGAAAGGACGGCGGCTTGAGGCCGCCGTCCTTTTTGCGCCGGCAAAGCTGCCCCCGATTCCGCTTGCATCACCCAAAACGCGATGTGAACATGGACGAAAAGCTGGCTGTTATGTTCCAGTCAAGCAAGGACGTTAAACAGTCATCCGGGAGACGAAGATGAAGAAGATCGCCGCCATTGCCGCCCTGTCGGCGTCCACGCTTGGCCTGTCGGCCGGCGTATCCTTTGCCGACTACACGCTGAACATCCTGCACATCAACGACTGGCACAGCCGCATCGAAAGCAACAACAAATATGAATCGACCTGCTCGGCCGAAGAGGAGACCAAGGGCGAGTGCACCGGCGGCGCGGCGCGGCTGATCACCGCGATCGCCCAGGAGCGCAAGAAGCTGGAAGGCCAGAACGTGCTGCTGCTCAGCGCCGGCGACAATTTCCAGGGTTCGCTCTTCTACACGACCTACAAGGGCAAGACCGAAGGCGAATTCCTCAACCAGATGAAATTCGATGCCATGGCGGTCGGTAATCACGAGTTCGACGACGGCGAGGCGGCGCTGACGCCGTTCCTGGACATGATCAAGTTTCCGGTGCTCGGCGCCAATGTGAAGGCCAACGCGCAATCCAAGCTCGGTGACCGCGTGAAACCGTCTGTTGTGATCGAGGTCGGCGGCCAGAAGGTCGGCATCGTCGGTGCTGTCACCAACGACACGCCCGAGCTCGCTTCGCCAGGCCCTAACGTCACGATCGAGGACGACGTCAAGTCGATCACATCAGAGGTCGAGAGGCTGAAGGGAGAAGGCGTCAACAAGATCATCGCGGTCACCCATATCGGCTACAAACGCGAACGCGACGTCATCGCCAAGATTCCGGGCGTCGACGTGGTGGTCGGCGGCCACAGCCATTCGCTGCTGTCGAACACCGACCCCAAGGCTGAAGGCCCCTACCCGACGATGGTCGACAATCCGGACGGCTACAAGGTGCCGGTCGTCCAGGCGGCGTCCTATTCGAAGTATCTCGGCGAGTTCAAGGTCGTGTTCGATGACAACGGTGTCGTCAAGCAAGCCAGCGGCGACCCCATCTACCTCGACAAGTCGATCACGCCAGATCCCGCCGTGCTTGCCCGCATCAAGGAGCTCGGCGCGCCGATCGAGGCGTTGAAGAACCAGGAGGTTGCCGAGACCACCAAGGCGATCGACGGCAGCCGTGAGAACTGCCGCACCCGCGAGTGCGAGATGGGCAATCTCGTTTCCGATGCCGTCCTCGACCGCGTCAAGGACCAGGGTGTCGAGATCGTCATCACGAATGGCGGCGGTCTGCGCGCTTCGATCGACCAGGGCACCGTTACCATGGGCGAAGTGCTGAACGTGCTGCCGTTCCAGAACACAGTGGCGACTTTCCAGATTTCCGGCAAGGATCTGATTGCCGGGCTCGAGAACGGTCTCAGCCAGATCGAGGACGGCGCCGGACGCTTCCCGCAGGTTGCCGGCCTGAAGTATTCATTCGACAAATCGGCTGCCCCGAATGCCGGGCGCGTCAAGTCGGTCGAAGTCATGGAAGGCGGCGCGTGGACGCCGATCAATCCGGACAAGGATTACCTGGTCGCCACCAACAACTATGTGCGCCAGGGCGGTGACGGCTACAAGGTGTTCGCCGACAAGGCCAAGAACGCCTATGATTACGGTCCGGGCCTCGAACAGGTGGTCGCCGATTATCTCGGCGCGCATCGGCCCTATACGCCGAAGCTCGATGGCCGCATCACCGAGATCGCGGCCGCCGCCGCGGCGGAACCGGTCAAGGAACCGGCCCAGGAACCGACGAAGCCGGCCGAGGCTGCGCCCGCTCCGGCCGAGCCAAAACCAGCAGAAACGGCTCCAGCCGCGACCGCGGAGCCGGCAATGCCCGAACCGCCGGCTGGTTCGGACGATATCGCCACGACGCCGCCAGCCGTGCCGGCGGAACCCGCCCCGGCAGCGCCGGCACCTGCCGAGCCGGCAAAGCCAGCCGAGACGGCGCCCGCAGCACCGGCTCCTGCGGCGGAACCGGCCCAAGAATCGGCCCAGGAACCGGCAAAGCCAGCCGAAGCTGCGCCTACCGAACCGGCAAAGCCGGCCGAAAGCAGCCATGTGATCGTTGCCGGCGATACCTATTGGGATCTGGCGGAGTTGGCCTATGGCGATGGCGCCAAGTGGAAAACGATCTCCGACGCCAACAAGGACTACGAGCCGCGCCGCCTTCCCGTCGGCGCAACCTTGACCATCCCGGCCGCAAACTAAATTCTTCCTTCATTGTTGGAAAACCGTCCGGGCCACCGGGCGGGTTTTCTGCTTTCGCCCTAAATGCATGTCGCGCAAAGGTGTGCAGCGGTTTTGCGATAACGACATGCAAAAACAACAACCTAAAGCGCGTCGCGTGAGGCCGGTCAAATGCGACGCGCTTTAGGGTAAGATAAGGTGCGGCCAGACGCTGCATTGAAAACCGGCGCGGCATCGCTAGTTTCGCGCGGTGTCCGGAGATCCCTAATGACGCTTTCCAACCCTGTCGATCCCAAGGCTGCGAAGGTCCTCGGCCCGCCGCCGGCAGGACAGCCGCCGGTCGGGGCGGGCAGGATCGGGGTCTTGCTGGTTAATCTCGGCACGCCCGACGGCACGGAATTCAAGCCGATGTGGCGCTATCTCAGGGAATTCCTGTCCGATCCGCGCGTCATCGAGCTCAACAAGGCGATCTGGTACCCGATCCTCTACGGGCTGGTTCTCACCACGCGGCCGAAGAAGTCGGGCGCCAACTATGCCAGGATCTGGAACCGGCACCGTAACGAGTCGCCGCTGCGCACCTACACCCGCGCGCAGAGCGAAAAGCTGACCGAGGCGCTGCGCGACCTGCCCGGCGTCACCGTCGACTGGGCGATGCGTTACGGCAATCCTTCAACCGAGAGCGTCGCCAAAGGGCTGGTCGCGCAAGGCTGCGACCGCATTGTCGCTTTTCCCCTTTATCCGCAATATTCCGCGACCACGACCGCGACCGCCAACGACCAGCTGTTTCGCGCGCTGATGAAGATGCGCCGCGCCCCGGCGATCCGCAGCGTGCCGCCCTACTATGCCGAACCGGTTTATATCGAGGCGCTTGCCCGTTCGATCGAGCGCCATCTGGCGACGCTTGATTTCGAGCCGGAAGTGGTCGTCGCCTCTTATCACGGCATTCCGAAACCCTATTCCGACAAGGGAGACCCCTATCAAGCCCATTGCCTTGAGACGACCCGGCTGCTGCGGGAAAAGCTCGGCTGGGATGAGAAGAAGCTGATCACCACGTTCCAGTCGCGCTTCGGTGCTCAGGAATGGCTGCAGCCTTACACCGACAAGACGGTCGAGAAATTAGCCGGAGAAGGCGTAAAATCGATCGCCATCGTCAACCCGGGCTTTTCTGTCGACTGCATCGAGACGCTGGACGAGATCGGCAGAGAGGCGGCCGAGACCTTCCATCATGCCGGCGGCGAGAAGTTCGCACACATCCCCTGCCTCAACGACAGTGCTGAAGGCATGGCGGTGATCGAGGCGATGGTGCGGCGCGAGCTGTCGGGCTGGATCTGAAGCGGACATAATCGAGCGCCGCGAGCCCAGCTGTCTACACACCGGCAATCCATGATCACCCAATTGTAACATTTCTGAAACACACTTAAGTGTTCGGTGAAGTCGGTTGCGTTGAAACATTTCCGTGGCCGGCATCTGAGGGAGAGCCAAATGGATTTCAGTGGTTTCGATATCGCACTTCTTATTCTTGTCGCTCTTGTCGTGCTCGTGCTTTTCAAAGGCATCCGGACAATTCCGCAAGGCTACAATTATACCGTGGAACGCTTTGGCCGCTATACCAAGACACTGAGCCCTGGCCTCAACATCATCGTGCCGTTCGTCGATCGCATCGGCGCCAAGTTGAACATGATGGAGCAGGTGCTCGACGTCCCGACCCAGGAGATCATCACCCGCGACAATGCCACCGTCGCAGTCGACGGCGTCGCCTTCTACCAGGTGCTCAACGCCGCGCAGGCCGCCTATCAGGTCGCTGGGCTGGAGAACGCCATTCTCAACCTGACGATGACCAACATCCGTACCGTGATGGGTTCGATGGACCTCGACGAGCTTTTGTCGAACCGCGACGCCATCAACGAACGCCTGCTGCGCGTCGTCGACGAGGCGGCGCACCCCTGGGGCATCAAGATCACCCGCGTCGAGATCAAGGACATCAATCCGCCGGCCAATCTCGTCGAATCGATGGGTCGCCAGATGATGGCCGAGCGCAACAAGCGCGCGCAGATCCTTGACGCCGAAGGCCTCAAGCAGTCGCAGATCCTGGAAGCCGAGGGCCGCAAGGAAGCCGCCTTCCGCGATGCCGAGGCGCGCGAACGCTCGGCCGAGGCCGAGGCCCGCGCCACGCAGGTGGTGTCGGAAGCGATCTCCAAGGGCGACGTGCAGGCGCTCAACTATTTCGTTGCGCTGAAATACACCGAAGCGCTGACCAGGATCGGCTCCGCCACAAACAGCAAGGTTGTGCTGATGCCGATGGAAGCTTCATCATTGATCGGCACGCTCGGCGGCATCGGCGCGATCGCTAAGGAAGTATTCGGGAGCGAGGGCACTGCCGGCACGCAGCGGCAAGCCGCCCGCCCGCCGGTAGTTCGCCCGAGCGAGAGCTGAGGCCCGATCCGATGTTCGACCGCATCATTTCGGAACTCGGCCCTTGGAGTTGGATGGTTCTCGGCTTCGTCCTTCTCGTGATGGAGGTCATCGCACCGGGCATCTTCATGCTGTGGATCGGCATCGCCGCGCTGCTGATCGGTGTAGTCTCCCTGCTCATCTGGGACGCAGGTTTTTGGACTTGGCAGATCCAGGTTCTCGCCTTCCTCGCGATGTCGCTGGTTTCAACCTATGTCGGCAAGCGACTGGCGGGCGGACGCCATGACCCGACCGACCAGCCGCTGCTCAATCGCCGCGGCGAACAAATGATCGGCAGGATGGCGACACTTGCCGAGCCGATCAAGGACGGGCGCGGCCGCATAAAGCTGGGCGACACGCTATGGCGCGTCTCAGGCCCCGATCTGCCGGCCGGCACGCAGGTACGCGTGACGGGCGCGGCCGAAACCGATCTGGAGTTGACGGTCGAGGCGGTTTAGGACCGATCCCACCCACCTCGGCGGGCGACTTTTCAAACAGGCCTGAGGTCTGTCAGGCCGCGCCGATGCGCAGCAGATCGTGCAGATGGACAAGTCCGACCGGCCGTCCGCCCTCGACAACCATCAGGCTGGAGATGGCCGAATTGTTGATCGTCTGCAGCGCCGTCGCAACCAGCGTATCCGGTCCGGCCGTCTTCGGCTCCTTGGTCATGACGTCATCGACACTCATCGCCAGAAGATTGCTGCCGATGTGGCGCCTGATATCGCCGTCGGTGACGATGCCGATCAGCGCACCATCCGCGGCGGTTATCGCCACGCAGCCAAACCCCTTGCGCGACAATTCGAGGATCGCTTCACGCATTCCGGTGCCCGAAGGCACCAGCGGCAGCCTGTCGCCGACATGCATGATGTCGCGGATCTGTGTCAGATTGGCGCCAAGTTGCCCGCCGGGATGGAAGGTGCGGAAATGATCCGGCGTGAAGCCGCGCGCTTCGAGCAACGCGATGGCCAGCGCATCGCCGATCACCAGCTGCAGCAGCGTCGATGTCGTCGGTGCCAGGCCGTGCGGGCAGGCTTCCGGCGCACGCGGCAGCAGGAGCACCACATCGGCCGCTCGCGCCAGCGCCGATCGCTCTCCGGCGGTGACCGCGATCAGAGGAATCGAGAAGCGCCTCGAATAGGCGATGATGCCCTTGAGCTCGCGGCTCTCGCCCGACCACGACATGGCGATGATCGCGTCGTCCTTGGCGATCATGCCGAGGTCGCCATGATTGGCTTCGGCAGGATGGACGAAAAAAGCCGGCGTGCCGGTCGAGGCGAGCGTTGCGGCGATCTTTGAGCCGATGTGGCCGCTCTTGCCGACGCCGGTGACGATGACGCGGCCCTCGATCTGCGACACCATATCGACGGCGCGCGCGAATGGTTCGGTCAATCCGTTTTCGAGCGCAGCCGCCAGCGCCGCGACACCGGCCTGCTCGGTCGCTACCGTTCTGAGCGCCGAGGCGATCGAAGCTTGCCCGTCGAACCGCTTCTTGTCTGGGGATCCCGCATGCATGGCTGATGCGATTAGCGCTTTGCTGCGCGCCTGTCCAACGGAATTGCCATCGAGCGAGGCCTGATCCACCGCTGCCTCAACCCTCCGTTAACCATCCCCATTTACGGTTCGGTAAGTATGGCGCGCGTGCGCCGCGCAAGCAGTGGTGGCAATGTCCGGGGCCCAGCCTGAAAAGAAACGAAGACGAAACGGCAAGGCGGTCTGCGCCTTGCTGCTGGCGACCAGCGTCTTCGCCTTGCTGCGGCCTGCGCAGCTCTATGCCCAGGTAACCGAGCTGCGCGGCGAGGTTTCGGAATCGGCGATTCTGGACGACCAGCAGCGCAACACCAGGCAATTGAGCCTGGCCAGCGCCCAGGATCAGACGGCGCAGGCCGGCGCAGCCACCCAGAGCACTGCGCCGGCGCCCACCTATCAGCCGGCCAGCCCGGGCGCCGTACAGGACGACGACACGGCACCCGCGACTGGCAGCATTTTTGATCCGCCGGAGACCACCGACGATGCGTTTGCGGACACCCCCGCTCCCGTCCCGACGCGCCGGCCATCGAGCGCAACGCAAGGCGCGGCCGATCAAGACGAAGCCGCCGAGACACAGGCCGCCGCCGCGACTGCAGCCACGACGGATGACACGGACACCGCCGAGACGGACCAGGACGCCACCAATCGCCGTGCCGTGACCATTGATTCCGCCGACAGGCAGCAGCTCGATCCGGGCGCTGAGCGCGCCGAAGCCATCGAAGGCAGGGACAAGAGGGCCGAGGACGACCCGTTCGCCGCCACCGGCATCAAACTCGGCTCCTTCGTGATCAGGCCAACGCTCGAGCAAGGCCTGACGGCGTCATCAAATGCCGATTCAAGCAGCGAAGGCAAGCCGGCCCTGCTGTCGGAAACGACGCTGCGTTTCAATGCCATCTCCGACTGGCGGGAGAATTCGGCTGTCATCGACGGCTATGGCACCTTTCTCAAGACGATATCGGGCGACGAGGTTCAGGAGGCGCGGGGCCGTGTCGACGGCACGCTCAATGTCGACCTCGACAACGATCTGCGCGCTATCGCCAAGCTCGGTTACGAGGCGGCGCCGGAATCGGCTTCGTCGCCGGTCGTCATCGAAGGCACCGTCGAGCAGCCGGTGCGCCAGACCATCGACGGCAGCCTCGCGGTCGAGAAGGATGCCGGCAAGATGCGCTTCGCCCTGACCGGCGCAGTCGAACACGACATTTACGGCGACGCCAAGCTGTCGACGGGCGGAACGCTGTCGCAGAAAGACCGCGACTCGACGCTCTATACCGCCACCTTGCGCACCGGCTACGAGATTTCTCCCGCCATCACCCCTTTCACCGAGGTCGAAATCGGCCGCCGGGTCTATGATTTGCGCGTCGACACCAACGGTTTCGAACGATCCTCGACGCGGCTTGGGGTTCGGGCCGGCGCCGAGCTCGACCTCGGCGAGAAGCTTGCCGGCGAATTCTCGGCCGGCTGGCTGCGGGAGGCGATCGACGACGACCGTCTGCCGGCTATTTCGGGCGCTACGGTGAACGCCGACCTCAGATGGTCGCCGGAACGCGGCACCACAATTGGCCTCACCGGACAGACGATCGTCGAGGGCACGACAACCCCCAACGAAAGCGGCGACATCCTTTACTCCGGCCGCCTTACGGGCGAGCGGGAAATCCGTGCCAACCTGATCGGGAACGCAGCTCTCGGCGTGGACTGGCGCGACTACATCGGGTCCGACGGCCATGATCTGACGCTGAGCGCCGAGGCCGGACTGACATGGTGGCTGAACCGGTATGCCGGACTGACCACCCGCGCCAGAACCGAAAAACAGACCAGCAACCTGGAGGGCCGCGACTACACGGCCCACAGCATCTTCGTCGGGGTGACGCTGCAGCCATAAAGCAAACCGTTGAAGGTTTGGGCATGTCGAGATTCAAGTCAGACCGTGGCGGGAACGGTGGTTTCGAGAACCTTGTTCTTATGCATGTCGTTCCCAAAACCGCTGCGTACCCTCGGTTCAAGCCCGAGAGCATGCTTTGGGCGACATACCTAGAACGCCGCGCCCCGCTGCTCTGAGGGTTTCATCTCGTCCAGAAGCTGGCGGATAACGCCCGCCATGCGTCCGTTTATGTCGCTGCGCCACAGCGCGAAGGCGACATTGGCCTCGACAAAGCCTTCCGGCGATCCGCAATCGAAGGTGCGCCCCTGGTAGTGGCAGCCATAGAAGGGCTGTTGCTTCTCCAGCTTCAGCATCGCATCGGTGAGCTGGATCTCATTGCCGGCGCCCTTCTCCTGGCCCTCGAGTATTTTGAATATCTCCGGCTGCAGGATGTAGCGCCCGTTGATGTATAGATTGGAGGGTGCCGTGCCGGCCTTCGGCTTCTCCACCATGCCGGTGATACGGAAACCGTGATGCGTATCCTCACCGCGGCCGACGATTCCGTATTTATGAGCCTCGGCGGGGTCGCATTCCTGAACCGCGACGATATTGTTGCCGGTCTCGGCATAAAGCTCGACCATCTCCTTCATGCAGCTTTTTTCCGACTGCATGATCATATCGGGCAAAAGCAGCGCGAAGGGCTCGTCGCCGACCAGTTCGCGGGCACACCAGACGGCATGGCCAAGGCCGAGCGGCACCTGCTGGCGCGTGAAGCTGGTCTGCCCAGGCGAGGGTTGCAGCCGCTGCAGGCGGGCGAGCTCGTCGTCCTTGCCGCGCTGGGCGAGCGTGTCATAGAGTTCGAACTGTACGTCGAAATGGTCCTCGATGACCGCCTTGTTGCGGCCGGTCACGAAGATGAAATGCTCGATGCCGGCTTCGCGGGCCTCGTCGACCACATACTGGATGACTGGCCTGTCGACGACGGTCAGCATTTCCTTGGGTATGGCCTTGGTGGCCGGGAGAAAACGCGTGCCGAGACCGGCGACCGGGAAAACTGCCTTGCGAACTCTCTTCATGCTGTCAATTATCCGCTTCTAAGCCTGTTCGGCAATCCCGCTTCAAGACATTTTCGTGCCGGAATCGAGGATTATGGAACGGCTGGTCAGAAAAATTTGTAGTCCCTAAAGCATCAACCCGCCTTTTCGTTCCCAACGGCACCTATGGTAAACTAAATGCTAACCGGGTTCGGCGATGAATGATCTTCCTGTGATGAAGAAGGAGGAAAAGATGTCCGTTCGCAACGCCGCAAAGCGCTTCATAAGCATCGTTGCGGCCGCCAGCCTGTCGCTTGCCTTGCTGATGCCCACCGGATCGGCTTTTGCCGACGCCGGTTTCCGGCAATGGGTAGCGAGCTTCCGCGCCACCGCGGTGCGGAGCGGTGTTTCCGGCGCCGTTTACGACCGGGCATTCGAAGGCATCAGCGATGCCGACCCGGTAGTGCTGGAAAAAGCGCGTTATCAACCCGAATTCACCGCGCCCGCCTGGGACTATTTCGACAACCGCGTCCATGACCAGTCGGTCTCCGTAGGCCGGCAGATGGCCAGGAAGTGGAAGCCGTGGCTGGACAGGATCGAGGCAAAATACGGCGTCGACCGTCATATCCTGCTGGCTATTTGGTCGATGGAATCGAACTACGGCGAAATCCTCAAGCGCGACGAGGTCATGCGCAATGTCGTGCGTTCGCTGGCAACGCTAGGCTATGCCGACTCGAGACGATCGAAATTTGCCCGCACCCAGTTGATCGCGGCGCTGAAGATCCTGCAAAGGGGCGACATCGACAAAAGCCACCTCAGCGGCTCATGGGCCGGCGCCATGGGCCATACCCAATTCATTCCCACCAGCTATCAGGCCTATGCGGTCGATATGGACGGCGATGGCAAGCGCGACATCTGGAATTCGATTCCCGATGCATTGGCAACGGCCGCCAATCTGCTCAGGAAGAACGGCTGGCAGGCCGGCAAGACCTGGGGCTATGAAGTCAGCCTTCCCGCGGGGAAGAAATTCCCAGCCGGTTCGAAATCGCTGTCGCAATGGCAAGCCCTGGGTGTCACGCGTGTCAACGGCAAGCCGTTCAAGAATGGCGGGGATAAGGCCACGCTGAAGGTGCCAGGCGGCCGCGGCGGCCCGGCTTTCCTGATGATCAAGAATTTTTCGGTCATCAAGCGCTACAACAATGCCGACAAATACGCAGTTGCCGTTGGCCTTCTTGCCGACGAAATCGCCGGCCATGGTGGGCTTGTGCAGGACTGGAAGCGGCCTTTCACGAAGCTCTCCTTCGAGGAGAGACAAGAGCTTCAGCAGCGGCTTTCCAAGTACGGCTACTATGACGGAAAATTCGACGGCAAGATCGGCGAGGGATCGAAAGCCGCGATCATGGCCTTCCAGGCGAAGGCTGGCTTGACCCAGGACGGACATCCGAGCATGGAAGTGCTCAAATGGCTCAGGCAGAATTAGCCTCGCATAGGGAGACGGCCTGGAGCATCGGACCCAAACCGGATTTGGGGAAATCCGATGCTCAAACTAAGAGAGAGAGAGCGGCGGCTGGTTGGATTTGAGAGTCCGGCGCTCTTAAGGGATGGAGAGAGTAATTGGTTTCGGTTGCGCGTATCCGTGTGATCCTTCGTCGCGTACCGATCCTGATTCTGGCTATTGCCGTTCTGGCCGTCAGCACTGCCGCCGTCTTTCACACGCCGGCCGTGGCGCAGGAGGAACAAAGGCGTGGCTGGTCGCTGCGCGACTTGTTGTTTCTGCGCCGAAGCGAGCGGGTGGGCCGAACCGAGTGGATGGAACCACCGCGGCAGATCCAGAGGGCCGGGCCACGGAAGCTAAAAGCAAGAAAGCCCCGAGCGGGGCCGCGCCGGCCGGCTGAGCCGGCAATCCCGGTGGTCGAGAAGGCGCCGGATGCCCGCACCGTTCTGGTGGTCGGCGATTTCATGGCGAGCGGCCTCGCCGAAGGTCTGGATACCGCCTTTGCCGAAAACACCAAGATCAGAATCGTCGTTCGCAGCAACGGTTCGTCCGGTTTCGTGCGTGACGATTTCTACAACTGGCCCGAACAGATCAAGTCGCTGATCGAGACCGAAAAGCCCGCGGCCGTGATCGTCATGCTGGGCTCCAACGATCGGCAGCAAATACGCGTGAACGGTGAACGCGAACAGCCGCGGTCCGAGGCCTGGACCAAGGAATACGAACGCCGGACCGAAGCGTTCGGCAAGGCCATTGCAGCGGCCAAGGTGCCGTATCTGTGGGTCGGCATGCCGGCCTTCAAGGCACCGAAGATGACCTCCGACATGCTGGCTTTCAACGACATTTACCGCTCGACGGCCGAAAGCCATGGCGGCGAATTCGTCGACATCTGGGACGGGTTCGTCGACGAGGAGGGCGCCTTTGTCACCAGCGGGCCTGATATCAACGGCCAGCCGGTGCGCCTGCGCACCGACGACGGCATCTATGTGGCGAAAGCCGGCAAACGCAAGCTCGCCTTCTATGCCGAAAAACCCTTGCTGAAGATCCTTGGAATGACCGCGCCGACGGGCACCCCGGCAACTTATGCGCCAGCGGGCGCCCCGGTCGAGGCGCCGGCACCGGCACCCATGGCCGTCGATCGCACCGTGCCGATGCTGCTCAGCGATCCGGCACTCGACGGCGGTTCGGAACTTCTCGGCGCCGCAGCGCCGGCAAAGGCGGACGGCCCCGGCAAGAAACTCGTCGTAGAGAGCAAGGCATCAGCTACTTCACCCGGCCGCGCCGACGATTTTTCCTGGCCGCCCAGGGGACAGCCTGCGGCGGCGGCCGCTGGAAGCGACACGACGACGGCGATCAATCCTTGATACGAGGCTCCTCGGAGACCGTTTCGAAACTCGCTCCTGTGAGTCATATGAGGGTGTTTTCGAGAACCGGAGCGGAGCGTACATTCGAGTACGTGAGCACCGGAAGCGCAGAAAACGCCCTCAGATGGCCGCAGGAGTAGAGTTTCCAAACGGTCTCAGCGCGGCAACACGCTCGATCCCATCAGAGCCTCGTCGATCGAGCGCGCTGCCTGCCGGCCTTCACGGATCGCCCAGACGACCAGCGACTGGCCGCGGCGCACGTCGCCCGCCGCATAGAGCTTTTCGACGCTGGTCTTGTAGTCGCGGTCATTGGCCTCGACGTTGTTCGAGCGGCGGCTGTCGATGGCGATCTTCATCTGGCCAACCAGCTCCGATACCGGTCCGACGGCGGCCGGCCCGGCAAAGCCAATGGCGATGAAGGCGAGATCCGCGCGGATGACGAATTCCGTGCCGGAGATCGGTTTGCGCTTTTCATCGACCTCGCAGCATTTGACGCCGGTCAGCGCGCCGTCCTCGCCGATGAATTCGAGCGTCGCCACCTGGAACTCGCGCTCGGCGCCTTCGGCCTGCGAGGACGAGGTCCGCATCTTCGTCGCCCAGTAGGGCCAGACCGAAAGCTTGTCTTCCTTTTCAGGCGGCTGCGGCCGGATGTCGAGTTGGGTGACGCGCACGGCGCCCTGGCGGAAGGCGGTACCGACGCAGTCGGATGCGGTGTCGCCGCCGCCGACGACGACGACATGCTGGCCGCCGGCGACGATCGGCCGGGAGGGCCACGCCACTGACTGGATCGGCTCGCCGCCGATGCGCTTGTTCTGCTGCACCAGATAGGGCATCGCGTCATGCACGCCGTCGAGATCGTCGCCGGGAATGTTGGCCGGGCGCGGTGTTTCCGAACCGCCGCAATAGAGCACCGCATCGAATTCGGCGAGCAGCTCCGCCACCGGTTTGTCGACGCCGACATTGACGCCGCAATGGAAGCTCACGCCCTCGCCTTGCATCTGCTCGATGCGCCGGTCGATATAGTGCTTCTCGATCTTGAAGTCGGGGATGCCGTAGCGCATCAGCCCACCCGGCCGGCTCTCGCGCTCATAGACGTGGACGTCGTGGCCGGCGCGGCCAAGCTGCTGGGCGGCCGCCATGCCGGCCGGTCCCGAGCCAATGACGGCGACGCGCTTGCCGGTCTTCTTTTCCGGCGGATAGGGCCGGATATGACCGGTTTCATAGGCCTTGTCGGCGATCGCCTGCTCGATCGTCTTGATGGCGACCGGAATGTCCTCGAGGTTCAGCGTGCAGGCTTCCTCGCAAGGCGCCGGACAGATGCGGCCGGTGAATTCCGGGAAATTGTTGGTCGAATGCAGGTTGCGGATCGCATTGTCCCAGTCGCCATTGTAGACGAGGTCGTTCCAATCCGGGATCTGGTTGTGCACCGGGCAGCCGGTCGGCCCGTGGCAGTACGGAATGCCGCAATCCATACAGCGCGCGGCCTGTTTCTCGACCTCCTTGTCCGACATCGGCAGCGTAAACTCGCGAAAATGCCGGATGCGGTCGGAAGCCGGCTGGTACTTGTGCACCTGCCGGTCGATCTCGAGAAACCCTGTTACCTTGCCCATAGTCCAGTCCCTGCTGTCCAGATGGCGCGCTCGACGACGCACCCGTTAACCTCATAAGGCAGCCATGGCAACCTTCAGTCCGAGGCCAGGATTGTTGATGAAGGCGCCGACCGGGAAGCCTGGCTTCCCGGCAACTCCCAAAGCCTATTCCGCCGCCACGCCCATGCGCATGCGTTCCATTTCGATCAGCGCACGGCGGTATTCGACCGGCATGATCTTCCGGAATTTCGGCCGGAAAGTCGCCCAGTTGTCGAGGATTTCGCGGCCCCGCACCGAACCCGTGTAATGGACGTGGTTCGAGATCAGCTGATAGAGCCGCTCCTCGTCATGGCTGGTCATGTCACCGGACACGTCGACGCGGCCTTTGTGGTCGAGGTCGCCGCCATGATGGAGCAGTTTCTCCATCAGGTCGTCTTCTTCGGGAACAGGTTCCAGTTCGACCATCGCCATGTTGCAGCGTTCGGCGAAATCACCTTCCTCGTCGAGCACATAGGCGACGCCGCCCGACATGCCGGCGGCAAAATTGCGGCCGGTCTGGCCGATGACGACGACAATGCCGCCGGTCATGTACTCGCAGCCATGGTCGCCAACACCTTCGACGACGGCGGCCACGCCCGAATTGCGAACCGCGAAACGCTCACCGGCGACGCCGCAGAAATAGGCCTCGCCCTCGGTCGCGCCGTAGAGCACGGTGTTGCCGACGATGATCGACTCGGCGGCGACGATCTTGGTGTTTTCCGGCGGGCGGATGACGATGCGTCCACCCGAAAGGCCCTTGCCGACATAGTCATTGGCGGCACCAATGAGTTCGAATGAAACTCCACGCGCCAGGAAGGCGCCGAACGACTGGCCGGCGGTGCCGGTGAGCTTCACCGAAATCGTGTCCTCACGCAGGCCCTTGTGCTTGAAGCGCCTTGCCACCTCACCAGACAGCATGGCGCCGGTCGAACGGTCGACATTGCGGATCGGCAGCTCGATGCTGACCGGCTGCCTGGCTTCGAGCGCCGGCTTGGCCAACTCGATCAGCTTGCGGTCGAGCACGTCGTCGATCGGATGCTTCTGCCGCTCGGTCCAGTGCACCGCCTCATGCGGGGCATCCGGCTTGAAGAACATCTTGCTGAAATCCAGCCCGCGCGCCTTCCAGTGCTGGATCAGCGCCCGCTTCTCCAAGAGGTCGGTGTCGCCGATGATCTGATCGAGATGGGTGTAGCCCATCTCGGCGAGCAGCCCCCGCACCTCTTCCGCCACATAGAAGAAGAAGTTGATGACGTGTTCCGGCGTCCCTTTGAAGCGCTTGCGCAACACCGGATCCTGCGTCGCCACACCGACCGGGCAGGTGTTGAGATGGCACTTGCGCATCATGATGCAGCCGGCCGCGATCAGCGGCGCGGTCGAGAAGCCGAATTCGTCGGCGCCAAGCAGCGCGCCGATGACAACGTCGCGGCCGGTGCGCAGGCCGCCATCGACCTGCAGCGCGACGCGCGACCTGAGGCCGTTAAGCACCAGGGTCTGGTGCGTCTCGGCAAGGCCCATTTCCCAGGGGCTGCCGGCGTGCTTGAGCGAAGTCAGCGGCGATGCGCCGGTGCCGCCGTCATAGCCGGAAATGGTGATGTGATCGGCGCGCGCCTTGGCGACGCCGGCAGCAACCGTGCCGACACCGACTTCGGAGACCAGCTTGACCGAGACATCGGCCGCCGGATTGACGTTCTTGAGATCAAAGATCAGCTGCGCCAGATCCTCGATCGAATAGATGTCATGGTGCGGCGGCGGCGAGATCAGGCCGACGCCGGGCGTCGAATGCCTGACCTTGGCAATGGTGGCATCGACCTTGTGGCCGGGCAGCTGACCGCCCTCGCCGGGCTTTGCGCCTTGCGCGACCTTGATCTGCATCACATCGGAATTCACCAAATATTCCGCCGTCACGCCGAACCGCCCGGAAGCGACCTGCTTGATCGCCGAACGCTCGGGGTTCTTGCCGCCGCCCGGCAACGGCAGGTAGCGGTCGGCCTCTTCGCCGCCCTCGCCGGTGTTTGACTTGCCGCCGATGGTGTTCATGGCGCGCGCCAGCGTGGTGTGCGCTTCCCTGGAGATCGAGCCGAAGGACATCGCTCCGGTCGAGAACCGCTTGACGATATCGGCCGCCGACATGACCTCGTCGAGCGCGACCTTCTTGCGCCCGGTTTCTTCGGCGAGCCTGATCTTGAACAGGCCGCGAATGCTCTGCGCCCGCGCCGTCTCGCTGTCGATCTGAGCGGAATAGTCCTTGAACGTCTCCCACGACCCCTGGCGCACGGCGTGCTGCAGGGTGGCCACCGCATCGGGCGACCAGATATGCGCTTCGCCGCGCATGCGGAACATGTATTCGCCGCCGACCTCGAGGCTGTTGCGCAGCACCGGGTCGTTCCCGAAGCCGTCGGCGTGGCGGCTGACCGTCTCGGCAGCGATCTCCTCCAGCCCGACGCCTTCGATCAGCGTCGCAGTGCCGGTGAAATACTTCTGCACGAAATCGGTCTTCAGCCCGATCGCGTCGAAGATCTGCGCGCCGCAATAGGACTGGTAGGTTGAGATGCCCATCTTCGACATCACCTTGAGAATGCCCTTGCCGATCGACTTGATGTAGCGGGACACGACCTCATAGGCGTCGACCTCGGCCGGCAGCTCGCCGCGCTTATGCATGTCGAGCAGCGTGTCGAAGGCGAGATAGGGATTGATCGCCTCGGCGCCATAGCCGGCAAGGCAGCAGAAATGATGCACCTCGCGCGGTTCGCCGGACTCGACAACAAGCCCCACCGACGTGCGCAATCCCTTGCGGATCAGATGATGGTGGACCGCCGCCGTTGCCAGAAGTGCCGGAATGGCGATGCGGTCCGGCCCGAGCTGACGGTCGGACAGGATGATGATGTTGTAGCCGCCGGCGACCGCCGCTTCAGCGCGCTCGCACAGCCGGTCGATGGCGCCCTGCATGCCGGCCGCGCCTTCGTTCGAAGCATAGGTGATGTCGATCGTCTTGGTGTCGAAACGGTCCTCGGTATGACCGATGGAGCGGATCTTCTCGAGATCGCCATTGGTCAGAATCGGCTGGCGCACTTCGAGCCGCTTGCGACGCGAATTGCCGACAAGGTCGAAGATGTTCGGCCTCGGCCCGATGAAGGACACCAGGCTCATCACCAGTTCCTCGCGGATCGGGTCGATCGGCGGGTTGGTGACTTGGGCGAAATTCTGCTTGAAATAGGTGTAGAGCAGCTTCGATCTGTCCGACATCGCCGAGATCGGCGTGTCGGTGCCCATCGAGCCGACCGCTTCCTGGCCGGTGGTTGCCATCGGCGACATCAACAGCTTGGTGTCTTCCTGGGTATAGCCGAACGCCTGCTGGCGATCGAGCAGGCTGACGTCCCTGCGCAATGCGCGTGGCTCGACCGGCTTCAGGTCTTCGAGGATGAGCTGGGTGTTGGCGAGCCAGCTCTTGTAGGGATGCCTGGTCGCGATCTCCGACTTGATCTCCTCATCGGAAACAATGCGGCCCTTCTCCAGGTCGATCAGCAGCATGCGGCCGGGCTGCAGCCGCCACTTCTTGACGATCCTTTCCTCCGGCACCGGCAGCACGCCGGCTTCCGAGGCCATGATGACGCGATCGTCGTCGGTGACGATGTAGCGCGCCGGGCGCAGCCCATTGCGGTCGAGCGTGGCGCCGATCTGGCGGCCGTCGGTGAAGGCCACTGCGGCCGGCCCGTCCCACGGCTCCATCAGGGCGGCGTGATATTCGTAAAAGGCCTTGCGATCTTGATCCATCAGCTTGTTGCCGGCCCAGGCTTCCGGGATCAGCATCATCATCGCGTGAGCGAGTGAGTAGCCGCCCTGCGTCAGGAATTCGAGCGCATTGTCGAAACAGGCGGTGTCCGACTGCCCCTCATAGGAGATCGGCCACAGCTTGGAGATGTCGTTGCCGAACAATTCGGAATCGACCGAGGCCTGGCGCGCCGCCATCCAGTTGACGTTGCCGCGCAGCGTGTTGATTTCGCCATTGTGGGCGACCATCCGATAGGGATGCGCCAGCTTCCACGACGGGAAGGTGTTGGTGGAGAAACGCTGGTGGACGAGGATCAGCGCCGTCTCGAAACGCGGATCGGTCAGATCCTTGTAATAGGCGCCGACCTGATAGGCCAGGAACATGCCCTTGTAGACGATGGTCCGCGATGACATCGACACGACGTAGAAGCCATTGTCGACGCCCTTGGTTTCTTCATGGATACGACCGGAAATGACCTTGCGCAGGATGTAGAGCCGCCGCTCGTAGTCGTCGTCGCTCTCGATTTCGGCGCCACGACCCAGAAACACTTGCCGCTGGACCGGTTCGGAAGCAGCGATATCAGGCGCCTTTGACAGCGATGAATTGTCGACCGGCACATCGCGAAAGCCGAGCAGCGGCTGGCCTTCGAGTTGCGCCACCTCGGCGATGATGCCTTCGATATGCGCCTGAAGCTCAGGATCACGCGGCATGAACACATGGCCGACGGCGTAATGGCCGGGCTTGGGCAGTTCGACGCCTTGGCTGGCCATCTCCTCGCGGAAGAAGCGGTCGGGAAGCTGCACCAGCACGCCGGCGCCGTCGCCCATCAGCGGATCGGCGCCGACGGCGCCGCGATGCGTCAGGTTTTCGAGCACCGCAAGGCCGTCCTTGACGATCTGATGCGACTTCACGCCCTTCATGTTGACGATGAAGCCGACGCCGCAGGCATCATGCTCGTTGCGGGGGTCGTAAAGGCCCTGAGCGGCGAAGCCGGTATGGCCGCGCCCAATCTTGGTCAGAGACGGATTTTTGACGGCTGGCGCTTTCGTCTGCGCGGCCGGGCCGTTCGTCGCAGATGGCGTCACTTCCGTCATCGTCCTGTCCTCCATTCCCAAGCCTTTGGGCGCTGGTTTTCGTTGGGAAGCGCATGAGCTTCCCTCTCATCCTTGCGGCACGTCTTGCGAAATCCTTGCCGAACCAGGCGGGCCTGGTTCGCATCCGGCAATCGTACAGGCCAGAGCCAGGCTGTCTACCTGTCGCTCGCGGCAACGGCCGGAGAGGCTCAATGATACGCCAATCCAGCCGGTTTTGTGCGACAAAATAAGACAGCACTACTGTCCTAAATTTTTATGGCAGAAATTGCGGATGCACACAAGACTGATTCACAACAATCTTGGGCATCTAGAGACAGAAAATTACGCGCGACCGCGGCGAAACGCAACCTTCGGTCGTCCGCATGTCGTAAGCAGATGAGTTGTCCGGATTAGGTAGCAGATGAGTTGTCCGGTTTGATCACCAGCGAACGGAGGCTGGG
>NZ_JBVVQU010000024.1:0-100706 GCF_055811555.1 Mesorhizobium sp. WSM4813 | reverse complement strand
CGATCCACCGAGGCGACGAAAAAGCCAATCCGCCGCAGCAAGGATAACGCTCGTGCCCTAAGTTAGCGCCTATGGGACTAGAGCCCGCCTACAACCCAATTCTGATAAACTGCGGGCAGCCAGTCACCGCATAGCTTGGCGTCGTCAACGTCCCTACGCCCGTGAAATAATGGCAGATGAACCCGTCCGTTGGATCCTTTTCATCGTGGTAGAGAACTGCGGTTGACGTAATCAGCAACCCGCCAATGGTCACCGCTGCAGTTAAAACTATCAGTATAGCCAGACCGGCGATTGCTCTGCCCATTTTAGCCCGACACCCACCTAAAGCCGATCGGCCCGCGCATGGCGGGAGTGCAGGTTTTAACCTCACCGATCGAAACCGACTTCATCACAATGAACGGCGACAATCTCAACAAGTCAGTGCATGACCGGCGCATCGGAATTCTGCTGGATCGAATAGATGTGTTGGCTGGGAAATAGCACAATTAGGCGCTCCGCGAAGGTAATCGCTGAGGCTGAGTGCGCCGAACGCGCCGCAAAGACGGCAAGATTGAAATCGCTTCGCATGGCAACTCAGGGTGACCTGAAGGTTTCGTTCCCGGAGGAGCTCGATTGCTCGCTGCTTGTCGCGGCACTGACTCGATGCGAATCATTGGGGCCAGCCTTTCAACCGTCTCAATGATGGCTTTGGCAAGGGCTTCGCTTTCATGGACAGGCTCGGAACCGAATAGCAACAAAACTGCTTCCTCGCTCGGCAACACGCCGGCTGGGCGGACCTGTTCAATAGCCCATGCGAACCAGTTTGAAGGCCGCCCAGGCGCTGCGGATGTTCTCTTGGACTCCATGCTAGCCCACCATGTCACGCAGCGGCTTCTTGCGGGTCTCAGCCAAGATGTTGCTAATATGCGGGACAACGCTCTTCGCTCTAGCGGGGCCGGCCCAGCGGCTTGGTTGCGAGGGGGACTGGCAGCTGGAGGCCGCTGGGCCTTGACCACCAGCGAGCTTAAGAGGAGGCGCTGTGCTGGCTGACCAAAACTTGCGCTCAAGGCAACGGAATAGCATCATTCGAACGAACACTGTTCGTCAGTATGTTCCTCATGCCGAACATCCGGAGGGCGGTCAATCTGCTCAACGGCAGGCCAGCGACTAAATGGAGCCGCATTTTGCCGCCATGTCGAGAGGCTGACGAACCTATTGTTTCGGTCGGCAGGGGCTCATGGTCGGGGAGATGATGATGCAGCACCTCGCCAAGGTTCCGCTTGTCGAACGTCTGGCCACAACGGGGCAGGTAGGACGGCCCGACAGCCAATCGGGGGTGACCAGCGGGCGCCGGGCTAACCAGCGGGCAATTGGGTCCGTTCGGCGTGAGCTGTGGGCCTATCCCCCCGCTTAGCCCCTGCAGATCGGACCGATCGGCTCCGCTCAGAGGAGGAGCGCGGGCTTCTCCTTGTCAGTACGATGCGCCAGATAAGGGGAGGCCGGCACCGCTTGGGGGGCGTTGGGGTAGATTGCCTTGTAGGGCGCCGGCCGGGCGGCGTTGGGGTCCGCCGCACGAATAAGCTAACAGAGGTTGGGACCTTGGGTATGGCGTGATCGCGGAAGTACCGTGCTTCCAATAGCTAGCCGGCCAGCGCCATGCCGACGGCAATGCCGATGCCGATCGAGAAATCCAGTGGCGAGCTTGCCGCCGAGGTCAATGGGACAAAGGCGCCGAGGGCACCGCGCCAGTTCCCTCGGGAAATTGGCTAAAAGCTCAGGCCGACGCGCGGACGTTGTGCTTGCGCTTCATGAAGTCCTTGGCGGTCTCGACCGCCACGGCCGCGTCGCGGCAGTAGGCGTCGGCGCCGACGGCTTTGCCGAATTCCTCGTTGAGCGGTGCGCCGCCGACCAGCACGACATAGTCGTCGCGGATGCCCTTTTCCTTCATCGTGTCGATGACGACCTTCATGTAGGGCATGGTCGTGGTCAGCAGCGCCGACATGCCGATGATGTCGGGCTGGTGCTGTTCGATGGCGTCGAGATATTTTTCCACCGCATTGTTAATGCCGAGGTCGATGACATCGAAGCCTGCGCCCTCCATCATCATGCCGACAAGGTTTTTGCCGATGTCGTGGATGTCGCCCTTGACGGTGCCGATCACCATCTTGCCCTGCTTAGGCGCGCCGGTGGCGACGAGCAGCGGACGCAGGATGAACATGCCCGCCTTCATCGCATTGGCGGACAACAGCACTTCCGGCACGAACAGGATGCCGTCGCGAAAATCCTCGCCGACGATGCGCATGCCTTCGACCAGTGCCTCGGTCAGCACCTTGTAGGGCGCCCAGCCGCGCTCGAGAAGGATGTTGGTGCCTTCCTCGATCTCTTCCTTCAGCCCGTCATAAAGATCATCGTGCATCTGCTGCACGAGTTCGTCGTCGGAAAGCTCGGAAAGGATGATCTCGTCGTCGGCCATTTTTAATCCAGCTCCTTGCCGCAGATGCAATTGCGGGGCCTCAAATATCACGTCAATACCTAACCCGCTACAGGCTTGCGTCCATAGCTGATTTGCGACTTCCCGCAAAAGGAAAGCGACTGCAAATCTATTGGAATTCTTGTCGATTTTGCGACAGGCGTTGGCGCTGGCGAGCCGTTTCGAATAGGGTGCATGGCTACGATCCGGCCAGAAGCCGCGATATGCGGCCGTAATAATTGCGCCAGAACAAAAGTCAGGGAAGAACGATCATGAGTGAGAACGCGCCGGTCGACCAGGAAGCGTCAAACGCGCGGCGCGGACGCGCCGCCAGCGGTGGTGCCGCTGCCCGGCGGGCAGCGCGCTCGGGTGGCGGCCCCGGCACCCAGCTCACCTACATCAAGCGCAAGATCAACGTCTATGAGGTGCTGGACGAGGAAGGGCTGGCGCTGATCGAGAAGAACACCGACACGGTGCTCGAGGAGATCGGCATCATCTTTCGCGACGACGCGGAGGCGCTGCAGCTGTGGAAGGAGGCCGGCGCCGATGTCAAGGGCGAGCGCGTGCATTTCCCGAAGGGGCTCTGCCGCTCACTTTTGAAAACCGCGCCGTCCATCTATACCCAACATGCCCGCAATGCCGAACGTTCGGTGCAGATCGGTGGCAACGCCACCGTCTTCGCCCCGGTCTACGGCCCGCCCTTCGTGCGCGACCTCGATGGCGTCAGGCGCTATGCGACGATCGAGGATTTCCGGAATTTCGTAAAGCTCGCCTATATGGCGCCGTCGATCCATCATTCGGGCGGCACAGTGTGTGAGCCGGTCGACGTGCCGGTCAACAAGCGCCATCTCGACATGATCTACAGCCACATCAAATATTCGGACAAGCCGTTCATGGGCTCGGTCACTGCGCCGGAGCGCGCCGAAGACACGGTTGCGATGGCCAAGATCGTGTTCGGCGACGATTTCGTCGAGAACAACACGGTGCTGACCAGCCTGATCAACGCCAATTCGCCGATGGTGTTCGACGAGACCATGCTGGGTGCGCTGAAAGTCTATTCGCGCCACAACCAGGCCTGCATCGTCACGCCGTTCATTCTCGCCGGCGCGATGAGCCCGGTGACGGTCGCCGGCACGCTGACGCAGGTTCTAGCCGAAGTGCTGGCCGGCGCGTCGTTCACGCAGCTGATCCGGCCGGGCGCACCGGTGCTGTTTGGCACCTTCGCCTCGTCGATTTCGATGCAGTCGGGCGCGCCGACCTTCGGCACGCCGGAGCCGTCGCTGGTCTCTTATGGTGCGGCGCAGCTCGCCCGCCGGCTTGGCCTGCCGTTCCGCACCGGCGGCTCGCTGTGTGCTTCGAAGATACCGGACGCGCAGGCGGCTTATGAGAGCGCTAACACGCTGAACTCAACGATCCTCGCCGGCACCAATTTCGTGCTGCACTCGGCCGGCTGGCTCGAGGGCGGGCTCGCCTCCTGCTACGAAAAGTTCATGATGGATATCGACCAGCTCGGCATGACGCAGAAGTTCTCGGAAGGCGTCGACCTGTCGGAAAACGGCCAGGCGATGGATGCCATCCGCCAGGTCGGTCCGGGCAGCCACTATCTCGGCTGTGACCACACCCAGGCCAATTTCCAGACCGCCTTCTACCGTTCCAACATTGCCGACAACAATTCCTACGAGCAGTGGCTGGCCGAAGGCGAAAAAACCGCACCGCAGCGCGCCAACGAACTCGCTCGCCGCTGGCTGGAAAGCTATGAGGCGCCGCATCTCGATCAGGGCATCGACGATGGGCTAAAGGACTTCATCGGCAGGAAGAAGGCGTCGATGGCCGACGCCTTCACCTGAAAGGAGCCCGAGTCAGGCGGGGCTAAAGTCGCCAACATCATCCACAAGGAAGTCTGGCGGAGCGCCTTCTCCGACCCGGACAGGAAGCGATGATTTGCGCGTCGCGGGTGAGGACGAGCGGCGAGGGAACGGTGCCAATGCCTTTCAATCCAACCAGGCGAAACCGGAACATTGGCACGCCGAAGCAGGGCCATGGGCAAAACAACTGCATGATCGTTCCCCGACCGTGGACATCGGCTGGATGGTGTGCGGCGCAGCTCAATCCTGGCCAGACGCTGCGCAGGACGGTGAATGGCAGGGACGTAACGCTCATTGTCGAAAAGACGAGCGGTGGGTGTGTTCACGCATGCTCGGTCGAAGATGTTGTCTTCCTTCTCTCTCATGTTCCTCTCGCTGACTGGGCCGGGCTGGAAACATTTGTCTTGCGCCAACCGACGCGAAAAGCGCGGGTACTCAGACCGGCGTGGGGGCGGATGTTTTGTTATGCCGATCTTGGTTTCCGCGGATCCTCGATCGAAAAAAGTGGTCCGGCCTTATTTTTGGAAGCCTGTAATGTAGGCGACACCATCAAATGGTCCACATCGCTGGACCCTGAGGATGCGGCAGAGTTGGACAGACTTCGTTTGGACGGTCACAAAATCAGCCGGGTTGGGAAGAAGCATCTCGTTTCCACCTCACTCGATTCAGTGCGAGCCACGCAGCTCTATCGCACCCTTCTGCATGAGATCGGCCACTGGGTTGATTGGCTTGGAAAAGTGGAAGCGCCGTTCGCCCAAGGTGAGGACTACTCAACACTTTATGACCGCTATTTTGCCCGGCCCAAAGGTGAAGTAGAGGCGTTTGCGCACCGCTACGCCGATAATTTGCGTGAGACGCTTGAGAAAAGGGGAGTAATCCCGTTTTCAAGGATCGAAGGGTGACAGAGTTCCTTGAGCGCAGCATGGTCGAAACCATCGCGGCAGCGCTTTCGGCCTCCGGCCTCATGCTTCGCGGCGGCTTCAATTTTGCAGGTGGTGAAGAAACACCCTCCGGTCTCTCCGGCGCTGCCGCCAAATCCGTGCTGCTGGTGGGGCAGGCAGGCGCCGCGCCATGGCCGCATTTGCTGCGCTGGAAGGAAAGCCAATCGCGGACTATCGCCAATCCGGTCGACACATGGTCGCGCGAAGTGATCGACGCAGTGGCGAACGACTTCGGCGCGCGTGCCGTGTCACCGTCCGACAGGCCGTATCTGCCGTTCCAGCAATGGGCGATGCGGGCGGAAGGGCTGAAGCCGTCGCCGCTCGGCATCCTCATGCATCCCCAATACGGGCTCTGGCACGCCTATCGCGGCGCGCTGCTGTTCGAGGTCGAAATAGCGCTTCACGAACCCCGCGGCGTGATTCACCTTTGCGACACATGTGTCGACAAGCCTTGCCTGAAATCCTGTCCCGTCAACGCGTATTCTGCGGATGGTTTCGCGTATGAAACTTGCCTGGCGCATGTGCGTGGGCAAAACGGCGCGCCTTGCCGAACCGGCGGCTGTCTCGACCGCAACGCCTGTCCCTACGGCACGGCCTATCGCTATCCCCCAGAGGTTCAGGCTTTTCATATGGCGGCGTTCGCGCGTCTGTAGCGTCGCCAAATGCCGCACAAATGTTGAATGAGGCTGCCTCATTACGACTTGCCCTGTTGGCCTGCGCGGATATGAGCGCCACTGGAAGCGATTGGCGACGCTGTTCAGTGAAACGTTGGGCTAGCTCGCCGGAGCCGGCGACATAGTCTCGAAACATAGCTCCTGAATACCGGCGGCAGTCGTTTTGATCAGGGGGCATGATGCGGGTTTCTCTCACGAGCAAGGTTCTAGGCTTTTGCCTGTTGACCGGCGCCATGGTCCTGCCAGCCTCCGCCGATCAAGCAAGATGTTCCTGCCGGAACCTGCGCAGCGTTCAGGAAGAACTTAAGAACGCCGAGTATGAAGCGATGTTCTTCGCCGATATGGCGGCGAAGCTCAAGGCGGTTGAGGATCCGCTGATCGAGGCGCACAAGAACCCGACCCATCCCGATTCAGACGTTAACATCCAGGACCGATCGTCCAGGGCGCGCGCCGAAATCATGCGCACGTTCAAGCTTCCTCACAACCCGGCCTACGGCTACTCGGGTCCTTTGACTGTGGACATGAAGTTTGGCAGCTGCGAGCAGAAGCCGGCCGATCTCGAGGCACTGCGCGCCGGCTCGCAGTGCAAGGAAATCGCCGACATCACGCTGGCTCACGAGGCCGCGCACAGGGAGAGATGCGCAAGGGAAACCGCTGCGGTCTATTGGGACAGATTGCCCAGTCAGATCGCCGCCGAAGAAGCCGAACGCTATCGGGCGCAGGCCAACGCCATGCGGGCGCAACTCAAGCGCATCGTGGATGAGGGGACAATCACCGTGGAAGCGAAAATGGAGCCCCGGGTCAAGGGTCCACAGTTCGATGTCACTTATTCCTATGTGATGCCGTCGATCGAGATGGAGGGCAAGAGCTCGCCTGGGTCGGACAGTTGGACGGTGAACGGAAAGGGCAAACAATCCGGCAAGATCAAAAACATGAAGATTGGCGGCATGACCTGCAAATCGAGCGGACAGCTCAACGACGACATCGATATGGCGCTGGATACGGATGGCCTTGTTATGAACCTCAAGAGCAAGTCGACAGGCCGACCCGGCGACATAAAGGTTAACTGCAGGGGCGGTTACGGCATGTCGATGCGTCCTCAAGGCGAAGTCGGCAGCGGCGAGGTGTTTGCAGCAGAACGCTTCGAGAGCGAGGCGGATATCTCGCAAGATGTCAGCACAATGCCGTTTGCCAACATCGTGACACAGGGCGGCATGTCGGTCAGCGGCAAGCACACAGTCATCGTGCGCCTGGTCTGTCCCGGAGAGTGAGGAGCACCCATGGTTGGTGTTCTCGAAGGCGGTTTGTCTTTTTCTTTCGACCACCCCAAGGAATCGCCGCTAGCCTTCGTCCAACAGGCAAATGATGGCGATGATGCTGGATGAAAGCGAAGCCTCCGACGCCGAGTTGATCGGGCGGGCGAAGGGCGGAGACAGGCGGGCTTTCGGCAAATTGCTCGAAAGGCACTATGATTTCGTCTATCGCGCCGCATATCGCTGGTGCGGGAAGAAGGCCGACGCCGAGGATATCGCCCAGGAAGTCTGCGTCCGGCTCGGCCGGGCGATCCGCGACTATCATGGCAGCGGCGCCTTCACCACCTGGCTCTACACCATGACGCTGAATGCGGCACGCGACATGATGCGCAAGACCGTCCGCGAGACGATCAAGACCGAAGCCTACGGAGCTTACGAGCTGATCTCGGGAGAAGCCCCGGCCGAGCCCGAAGATCCAGCTGAGGCGCTTTGGGCGGCGGTGCGGACGCTACCGGGCAAGCAGCGCGACGCGGTGCTGCTCGTCTATGGCGAAGGGCTGAGCCACGCACTCGCTTCCGAGGCGATGGGGATCTCGGAGACGACGGTTTCCTGGCACATCCATGAAGCTAAGAAACGGTTGAAGACGCTCATGCTTTCAGCCGGGGAAGTGTGATCATGGTCGACGACAATGAACTTAACAGGCTGCGCGACATTGCAGCACCGGCACCGGGTACCGACGCGAAGGCGCGTGCCTTAGAGGCCGCCATGCGGGCTTACGACCTGGACGAAAAAACTTCACCTGCCGCCCAAGGATCGGCGAAAGGGCTTCGTCTCACAGAGCGAGCACAAAAGCTCTGGAGCGAAATCATGCAAAAGAAACTCTTCGCCACGCCGGCCATTGCCGGGCTCGTCGCCCTGCCGATAGCCGGATACGCCACCATCTATCTGCTGCAGGAACAGCCGTTCCCTTCCGGTGGCGACGAGAAGATCGCCGAAACGCTGGCCGACAAACCAGTGGCTAGGAAGAAAGCCGATGTCGACGCCGAAAGCCGCGTCGCAGTCGAGGCGCTTGAGCCGGCATCGCCGCCGAAGTCAGAATCGGCTGCCGCCGGCGGCCTGGCAAGGCAAGGTGCGCTGACCAGCAATGCGCCTCCGCCGGCGTCGAGCGGCGAGTTCGCACAGGACGGCGGCGCAAGCGCCCCCGCGCTCAATGGAATGGCCGGCACAACGGCCGAGTCCAAACTGATGGTGCAACCGCCTGCCGCTATGCCGGCCGACCAGATGCTGCCGCAGGAGCAAAACCGCGACCGCATCGAGGATTTTAGGACCAATCCGGTGCGTGCCGCGCTCGAAGACCCCGTGTCGACCTTCTCGATCGATGTCGATACTGCCTCCTATTCCTTCGTGCGGCGTTCGCTCAGGGAAGGTATTGTGCCGCAAGCCGACACGGTCCGCGTCGAGGAGATGATCAACTACTTCCCCTATGACTGGAAAGGTCCGGACGTTGCCTCGACGCCGTTCAACTCAACCGTCAGCGTCATGCCGACGCCGTGGAACGAGCACACCAGGCTGATGCATGTCGCCGTCAAAGGTTTCGACGTGAAGCCGGCCGAGCAGCCCAAGGCCAACCTGGTCTTCCTGATCGACGTTTCGGGCTCGATGAACGAGCAGGACAAGCTGCCGCTCCTGCAGTCGGCATTCCGGCTTCTGGTCAACAAATTGGGGCCCGACGACACGGTTTCGATTGTCACCTATGCGGGTGACGCCGGCACTGTCCTCGAGCCAACCAAGGTCTCGGAGAAGGACAAGATCCTCAATGCCATCGACACTTTGACGCCCGGCGGCAGCACGGCCGGCGAGGCGGGCATCAGGCAAGCCTACTGGATGGCGCAAAAGTCCTTCGTCAAGGATGGCGTCAACCGGGTGATGCTGGCCACGGACGGCGACTTCAATGTCGGCCAGACCGACGACGAGGATCTGAAGCGATTGATCGAAAAGGAGCGTAAGACCGGCGTGTTCCTGTCGGTGTTCGGTTTCGGTCGCGGCAATCTGAACGATCAGATGATGCAGACCATCGCTCAGAACGGCAACGGCACCGCCGCCTATATCGACACTTTGGCCGAGGCGGAGAAGGTGCTGGTCGAGGATGCGTCCTCGACGCTGTTCACCATCGCCAAGGACGTGAAGATCCAGGTCGAGTTCAACCCGCAAAAAGTCTCCGAATACCGGCTGATCGGCTACGAGACCCGCGCCTTGAACCGCGAGGATTTCAACAACGACCGCGTCGATGCCGGCGAGATCGGCTCCGGCCATTCGGTCACTGCGATCTACGAGATCACGCCGAAGGACAGCGGCGGCGAGCAGATCGATCCGCTGCGCTACGGCCAGGCGTCGGTGAACAATGGCGGCGTCGCCAATGCCGACGAATATGCCTTCGTCAAAATCCGCTACAAGCTGCCGAACGAGGAAGCCTCGAAGCTGATCACGACGCCGGTGACATCAGCCAACGAAGTGGCTGATTTCGACCAGGCCAGCACCGACCAGCGTTTCTCCGTTGCCGTCGCGGCCTTCGGCCAGAAGCTGCGCGACGAGGATGCGACCGCAAAGTTCGGCTACGGCAAGATCCTGGAGATTGCCACTGCCGCCCGGGGAGCCGACCCGTTTGGGTACCGGTCGGAGTTCCTCTCGCTTGTGCGCCTTGCCTCTGCGCTTGGCGGTAACCGGTAGTGACGATACGGCCGGTTTTCTTCAGATGGGATCGTTCTGGTAGGGGAAACCGACCCACGGGCGGTGAGGCAGGCCGGCGAGGGAAACCTTGCCGGCCTTTCATTATTTGCAATTTCGATATCGATTGTGACGAGTAGCCGATAGACCGTCAGGCGCGGCTGCGCCGGCGCTCGCGGCGGGCTTCGCTGGTCTCGACTGGGTTGACTGTCGCCTGCTTGTTGCGCATCGGGCCGATGCGCTCGACGATTTTCTCGACGGTCGGGCGATCCGACCTGGTGTGCGCGTCGAGCGCCTTGCGCATTGCGGCCAGGTGGGCGAACGAGGTGCCACAGCAGCCACCGACGATTTTGGCGCCGGCATCGACGGCCAGCCTGACATAGTCGGCCATCAGTTCGGGCGTGCCGGAATAGTGGATTTCGGCGCCGCGAAATTCCGGAATGCCGCAATTGCCCTTGACGATCACCGTCGCCTCCGGCTTCGCCTCGGTCATGTCGAGCAGTGAAGCGAGAATGTCGGAGGCGCCGACGCCGCAATTGGCGCCGACACCGAGCGGCGCCTGCGGCAGCCCGTGGGCGACGCCGTGGATGTCCTTCGGCAATAGCCCCATCATGGTGCGGCCAGCGGTGTCGAAGGAGCCGGTGTAGGTATAGGGCAGGCCGACGCGGATCGCTGCTTCGGCTGCGGCGCGGATTTCGTCCGGCGCCGACATGGTCTCGATCCAGGCGACTTCGGCGCCGCCGGCCTTCAGGCCCTCGATCTGTTCGGCAAAGGCCTCGACCGCCTCGTCATAGGTCATGGCGCCGAGCGGCACCAGCAACTCGCCGGTCGGGCCGACCGAGCCCGCCACGATGACCTTGCGGCCGGCTTTATCGGCGACAGCGCGGGCGATCTCGGCGGCGCGCTTGTTCAGCGCATGCACGCGGTCCTGCGCATGGTGCAGCTTCAGCCGGTGGCGGGTGCCGCCGAAGGAGTTGGTGAGAATGATGTCGGCGCCGGCATCGACGAAGTTCTGGTGCAGGCTGGTGATGGTGTCGGGAGCCGTCTCGTTCAGCAACTCTGGAGCCTCGCCGGCCTCGAGCCCCATAGCGAACAGATTGGTGCCGGTGGCGCCATCGGCAAGCAGAACGCCCTTTTCGGCAAGCAGCGCGTCAATTAGATTGGTCATTGAAAATACGCCTTCCGGGGATTCCAAGCAGACTTCGCTCCCGCTACGTCTGCTTACGTTGTTGTATTGCCGCAGGTTCTCGTCGCAAAACCGCGAGGCACTTTTGCGGAACCTGTTTAGTTGAGATAAGGATATAAAGAAATCTTTATATGGCGTCAATGTTCGGCGCGGTAAACAAGCCGTCAAAATCGCATCTCCGCCAGCTTTTGCGTGAACCTGGCCGCCTCATGCGCGTTGATGTCGGCGGCGCGGATCAGATTGTCGAAATGGCTGGTCAGCGTGCGGACCGGCTGGGTCGCGTTCAGCACAAGATACATGTCGCCGACATAGATGGCGGCGCGATAAGGCCCAAAAATGGTGTAGGGGATCGAATAGCGCATCCGCCCGTCATAGAGAAACAGGCGGAAGGTGGGATAAAGGTCGTCGAGCAGCGTCGCCATGTGAAGAAGCTGCTGGTGGCGGTCGGCCTCAGGGAAACGGTCCCAGACGCCCAGTCCGCGCGCAAAGATCTCCAGCGTGTGGCGCGGCATGCAGACTTCCATGTCGGTTTCCGGCCGCCGGTTGTAATCGATGCGGTACTGCGTCTCGCCGGCCTGGGCCTCACGGCTCTTGTTGGCGATACCGGCCTCGTAGTCGACGAGCGCTTCGGTGCGCAGAAGATCGGGAATGCCGGCTGGCACGTAACGGATTTTCGTGCCGGCGGCCTCGGCATGCCATCTGGCCAGCAGCGTGCGGTCGAAGCCGTCGGGCGCTTCCTCGATCTCCAGGCTCTCGCGGATTTCACCGGTGACGCCTTCGTCCTGGCTGAGGCCGAGCAGCCAGTCGAGCGACACCTTGAATTCGGCGGCTATGTTGAGCAGCGTTTCGGCGCGGGGAAGGCGTGTCGAGGCGCCGGACAGCAGCTGCGAAAGCGCCGAACGATCGATGCCCACCGCCGTCGCGAAGGCGGACTGGTTCAAGTCGGATCTTGTCAGGAGCATTTTCAGGCGCTCCCGAAAGATCGTCGATAGGTCGCGTTTGTCCAAATCGCCATTCCGGCCGTTGGGAGGAAAAGATTTCGCCGAACCCGCTAAAGCGGCGCTTTAGGCGTAAATGAATCCTCGAGTTCGTTTACAATAGATAACACCTGCGAATGAAAATGCGCAATCGCAACATTTTGTGCGCTTTGTCGCGTTGCAGCATCTCAATGCTCCTGACACAATACTGTCAGGAATCAAAAACGATTCCGGCGACTGGAAGGGGCAGTGGTCGATCCCCATGACGAGCATGAATGACAGACGACGCAATGCACCGGCCATCGAGTGGCCGACCGTGTTTCTCGCGTTTTTCTGTTACGGCACCTGGCTCGCAGCCGGCCTGTTCCTGTGGCCGTCCTATCCGCTGCTGGCGCTCGTCGTTCTGGCCTTGATGGCCGCGCTGCAATCCTCGCTGGCGCACGAAGTCCTGCACGGCCATCCGACCCGCAATGCACAGCTCAACGAAGCTTTCGTCTTCCTGCCGATCGGTCTCGTCTGGCCGTTCCGTCGGTTCAAGACCATCCATCTGCGCCATCATGCCGACGAACGGCTGACCGATCCGCTTGACGATCCTGAAAGCTACTACAAGGCGCTATGGCACCATGACGAATTGCCGCCGGCGATGAAGTTCCTGCTGAAGATCAACAACACCATGATCGGCCGCCTCGTGCTTGGCCCGTGGCTGTCGTGCACCGGCTTCTTCATCGACGATGCCAAGCAGATGCTTGCCGGCGACAAGGTGATCCGCAAGGCATGGCTGCTGCACGCCATCGGCCTCGCCGTGGTGCTGCCGGTCGTGCAGTTTGGTTTCGGCATTCCGCTGTGGCTCTACGTCCTGGTGCCGGTGTGGCTCGGCCAGTCGCTGATTTCGATCCGCACCTTCGCCGAGCACCAGTGGTCGGAGCATCCGGAAGGCCGCACGGTGATCGTCGAGCGTTCGCCGCTGTCCTTCCTGTTCCTCAACAACAATCTGCATTTCGTCCATCACAAGAGCCCGACGGTGGCCTGGTACCGGCTGCCGAAGCTGTTTGCCGACCGCCGTGACGAGTGGTTGCGGATGAACAATGGCTACGCCTATCCGAACTATTTCGCGCTGCTCAAGGCATATGCGTTCAAGGCGAAGGAGCCGATCGTCCACCCGGTGCTGCGGCGCACGCCGGAACCGGGACGGGCGTTCAAGCCACGCGTCAGGGCGCGCAGCCTCAATGGGCTTGGCAGCGCGCCGGTACCCGCCGAGCCGCCGAAGGAATGAATTTGCGACGGTGCAAAGCGGCGCTGTTCAGTCGCCCGGCGTTCATGATCTTGTCAAGCTCCAGGCATAACGGTCAAATCCCGGCATGAGCGAGTTCGTTGCCGCCTTGCCGATGTATGACTGGCCGGAAATGCGGGACGAGGTCGATGCCCAATGGGCGCGGCTGCGCGACGCTTTTCGGCAAAAAGGCATCGACGCGCCGGAGACCATCGCCCGCCTCAATGGCGACCTGCCGCCAGTGCCAGGCGGTATCCGCGATGCCGCTGGAAAGGTGATCGCGCCCGATCCTGCAACATTGCCGCCGGACGAACTGGATTTTTACGGGGTTTGGCTGCATCCGGCGCTGCTGTTCGCGCAGACCTGCTGGGGACCGATGGAACTCGGGCTGGCGACGCATGTTCAACTGATCGGCCAGCCGCGTTACGATGCACTCGAGGGCGGGCAGGGTGAACTTTATTCAAGCGTGCTCGTGATGCGGGCAGGTGAAGCGCCAACGGTCGGCTCACCGTCCGATGGCAGCCCTCTCATCCCGCTCGATATCCTGCGTGGCAAGCACTTCACCTTCAACAGCCTCGATTCCATGTCGGGGATCATCGCGCTAACGCGTGACCTGGGGGCGCTGGGCGAAAGCCTGGACATCTTCTCAGAGCGCAGTGAAAGCGGAGGCCACCGGGCCTCGATCGTCGCCATTGCCGAGGGCAAGGCCGATGTCGCGGCCATTGACTGCCAGAGCTGGGCGCTGGCGCGGCGCTTCGAGCCTGCGGCGGACGCGGTGGCGGTCGTCGGTTGGACAAGGCGGCGCAAGGGCCTGCCGTTCATCACCGCCAGAACGACGCCGGAGCCGGTCAGGAACATCCTGGTCGACCTGCTGACCTCTCCCGGAGCCGTCGGCACAACCGTTCGCTAACTCTGATTGGCAATGGACCCGGGCCGGGGCTGATCTTTACGCGACCGTCACCATGTGCGTGCAACCTGCGCGCGACTTCGCGAGGACAGCACCATGGCCGTGGCAATCATTCAGCGATGGACATTTCGGACAGTGCTGCTGGTCCTGGGGCTGGCGGCACTGCCATGCCTGCTCCTGCCGCAGATCGCCATCGTCGCGGCGATCAGCATCGTCGGCATCCCGCTCGCCCTGCTGATGGCGCTGATCCCGCCGGTGTTCCTGTTCCTGCTGTTGACATGGGCAATCAGCTTCGGGGTTCCGGCCCGATTAACCTGGTTTACGAGCCCGCTGATCACGGTGGCACTGCTTGCGGTGCCACCTTTCATGATCAACAGGTCAATGGACCGGACCACGATGGCGCTGGTATCGGGCGACAACGACCGGATCGTGCGGCCGTTCCGGTCCGAGACGCTGGCGGTTCGCTCCGACCGGACAGCCTTCTGGACAAAGACCCAGACCCGCTGTGACGATTTCTGCATGCGTGCGCTGCTGACACGCAGCGCCCGGCGTATCATGGTATTGAATTATCCCGCGGAGATGCCGGAGCCGGACTTTTCCTCCATCGCCCGAACCTTCCACATAGAGCGCCGGGCGTCATGTCCGCCAGTCGAGCTTGCCGATGTCCGCCTCCTTGATCTCGAAAAGAGTCCCGCGGCGGGGAACGCACCCAAGGCTTCGGAGCGCATGCGGCTCGAAATCGCCAAGGGCAATTGCCTGATCGAATCCGAGGCGCCACTTGCCGAAGCCGACACGGTGATCAGCGCCGGGCAGATCAAGCGTGGGGTGAACGACTACCAGGCGGGGCTCAATCCGACCGCCGACACGATGTCGGTCTACCGCATCTCTGTGCACAACAAGGACGGAGCAACCTTCTCCGAGGTATACCGATGGACGGGCGTTGCTTCCTACCGGCTGCTGCCGCTGCTTTTACCAAGCTATGTGACCGGCTATCAGTTCGATATTCGCATCGGCTTCCCGAGAATGCTCGACCTCACCCACATCGTCCAATTCGCCGACCGGCCCGATTGGAGCGCGTTCGTAACTGGCACGCTTGGCATGGACCTTACCCTGCCAGCAGTCGACGACTCGAACGATGCAGCCGCGGTCCTTGCCGTAAAGCTCAGTCAGCCAGGCCCCGTCGACGCCGTCACCAACTCGCTTGCCAATGATTTCTTCGACAGGCTGCGCGGCAGGCGGACTGCGTCGCAGGCCGCTGTCGACCTCGCCACAGCAGCCCTAAACGACCGCAGGCTGGGCGTTCCGGACAGCGTCTTCGCAGCAGCGAAATATGCGAAGGACGTGGCGCCCGAGAGCATGGCGCGGCTTGCCGACGCGCTTTTCGCGCGGCTTTTCGAACTGGATATCAAGGTCAGCAAGTTCGGTAACATCGAAGCACCGCAAGCTGGGCGCCTGGCCATAGCTATCCAGTACCTGCCCGATCAAGTGATCCCGGAGCATCGTGCCGATCTCGAAAGGCTGGCAAAGGATACACCCCGGCGCGTCGCCGCTTTTCAGGCTTTGACCAGGCTTTCCGTGTTCGGCGCCGATGCCATCCCGACAATGCTCTATCTGATCGACGACGCGGCGTTGCAGCCGCTCGACAACGGTAATTTCTGGCAGCATTCCTATCTGGCCGGAGTGCAAAGCCTCTGCCAACTCGGCGAGCGAGGCGCTCCCGCCATCGAGCCATTTCTGGAGCGTATCCGGGCGGGGATCATCCCGCTGCATGCCAGCTATGGCGACCTGGCTATCAACACGTTGGCCGGCATGGGCGCCGACAAGGGTACGCTCCTGCAAGCCTTTCCGGCCAAGGATCGGAACTCCAATCGGGCGCGGTTCGACCGCGTTTTCGACAAGGCCAGGCGGAAAATCGACTGCGGCTACTGAGCCTTCCGCCCTTCAGCCGCCGAGCAGCCGCTCGTCGAGTGGATAGGTCGAAAGCTGCTCGTTGCCGGTTTCGGTGATCAGGATCTGCTCCTCGATCTTGACGCCCTCGCGTCCGCCAAGCCGGCCGATATAGCTCTCGACGCAAAGCACCATGCCTGACACGAGCACGCCGTCGGGCGTGTCTTCAGTCCAGTCGATCGCATGCGGCAGCGTCGGGTATTCGTCGGCCAGGCCGACGCCGTGATAGAGCACGCCGTAGCGCGTCGGGAAACAATCTCCGGGCGGCACCGCCGAGCGTTCGACAAGGTCGCGGAAGGACATGCCCGGCTGCATCAGGCGCGTGTTGTGGGCGATCTGGTCGGCGGCGATGCGAAACAGGTCGCGTTGCTCGTTGGACGGCTCGGTGTCGCCGCAGAGCCAGGTGCGCGACAGGTCGGCGCAGAAACCGTAAGGGCCGATCAGGTCGGTATCGAAGGCGACGAGATCGCCGGCTTCGATCGTTCTCGACGAGCATTCCTGGAACCAGGGATTGGTGCGCGGGCCTGACGTCAAGAGCCGGGTTTCGACCCATTCGCCGCCACGTGCAATGTTGCCGCGGTGGAGTTCGGCCCACAATTCGTTTTCGGAAATTCCTGGCGTCAACGCTGCTTCCATCTCGCCCATCGCCGCCTGGCAAGCGACGATCGACCGGCGCATGGCCAGGATTTCGTCGGGCGATTTGATCAGACGTGCATTTTCCATCAGCGCTTCGCCATTGCCGATCGAGATGCCGAGGCGGGCGAGTTCTTCGACGCCCTCGGGATTGATGTGATCGACGGCGATGCGGCTGATACCGCCGCCATGCTCCCTCACCAGATCGGCGATGCCGGCCGCCCAGCGGCGGACTTTTTGTTCGGTCAGTTCGCCGCTGTAGAGATACATCCACGACACTGCCGGCCGCACCTCGTCGACGACGCCGGAGTGGTCGGAAAGGTGCTCGCAGGAAAAATAATCGAACAGCACCACCGGGCCTTCGGTGGCAACGAAACAATGTCTTGTCGGATTGTGCGCGACCCAGAGCTGCATATTGGTCGAGTCGGTCGCATAGCGGATGTTGATCGGATCGTAGAGCAGGGCTCCCGCATAGCCGCGGCGCTTCAGCTCGGCGCGGACGCGGTCGAGCCGATACTGACGCATAGTGGGCAGGTTGGGGGCAGCAATGCCGGCGGCTTGCCACTCGGCTTCGGCCAGTGCGCCGTAGCCAAGCACATGCTGGTTAAGTTCAGCGGCCTTCCGCCGCGACTTCAGGCGCAACGCATCGATGGAGCCTGCTTCGTCCGGCTCGAACGGCATGATCCTGCGGTGACGAGGAGGCCGATCAGTCGGGTTCCTGTCCACCCTCGGCTCCTTTGCTAACGCCTTCCTCGGGCGCTGTGGCTTTTTCCGCAGCCATTCTCTTCAGTCTTATATACGCGCCGGGCTGGGCAGACTTGTCGGTGCTGGGCAATAGCGGAACCATGATTTGCTTTGGCTGGCCGTCTGGTTCATAGCCCGCTTTTTTGAGCTGCTCCAAAATGACCGGCCGCGGATCGTCGCGGTCAAGCCAGACGAGTACGGCCGGCTGTTGCACCAGCCTGTCGAAATTCGGCACTTCCTGGTCAAGCGCGACTAATTTTTCGTCGACCAGCCGCAGATTTCCGACCCATGCACCGTCGGATATTGCGGTTTTCACCGGCCCGTCGGCAGTCAGCTGGCGATAGAGGGCCGGGTAATCCACCCGGATCATCCGCGAGAGACCACTGGTCCCGTTTATCTGGAAGTACCAAGTGGCGGGCGCGAGCAGAGCGGCGATGATCGCTCCGGCCGCGATCACCAGGAGCTGGGCGTCCCTGCCACGTGGTGAGAGCCGTTCCATATAGGCGGCCATCGCCAGCGGCAAGATGACCAGGACGGGGACCAGCCAACGGGCCTTGACCTCGGTCACGCCGGTGGCCAGCACAAGTATCGCCAGCATGGCCAAACCGAGCGCCAAGGTACGCCACAAGAGAACTTCCCTGGCCGGAGCTTTCGGTTGACGATCGGAGAAACGAAATCCCGTCAGCGCGAAAGCCAGCGCGGAAACGAGCACCGGCAAGACAGCGAAATTGAAGGTCCCCATGATAAACTTGCCGGCGCCGGTGGCCGCGGCCGTCATGCGCCCCTGCTGTAGGTCTATTCCGAACTTCTCGCCTCTCGCCAGCAAATCAGCAGGATGCATGAGGCTCCAATATGTGGTTGGCGCCAGCACCAATATCGCGACGGCAACGCTGATTGCGAATTTCGGATCGAGGATCGCGCCGCGCAACTCGCGCAGCGACAACACCGCCGCAACAAGCGCTGCCACCAGGAATACGTCGTTGTATTTGGCAAGAATTGCCGCAGCCGTTGCCAAGCCAAACACCGCATAGGCGATCACGCTTCGCCGCTCGATCAGATAAGCCATCGCGAGCAGGAGCAGCGCGCAAAAGCCGACAACGGCGACCGAATGCGACAAGGCCCGCTGCGATTCCCAGGCGATTTGCGGGATTGTGAAAAGTCCCAGCATGGCCGCCGCTGCCGTCGCTTTCGTGTAGCCGAACCGCCGCATGGCGGCGAACACACTGCAGGCGGCGAGGAACAGCACGGAGTATTTGACGAGCTTCAGCGTGAAAATATTGGTGCCGAAAATTTGCGCGGCCAGCCAGTTGATCCATGTGTAGAGAGGCGGTTGCGAGCCACCATATCCAGCCCAAAGATATGGAAGATAAATCAGTTGCTCCGCGTCATCGACGCCGACGCCAGTTCCTGCCCACGTGGCCAGAACGGACAGTATGACGGTTTGCAAGGCCAAATAAGCGGCGACCATGACGATCGCCGCCGGGAAGGGGCCTATCCTGCTCTCGGCAAGCCATTCGTCCCATTTCATCGAATACTTCAACGAGTTCTCATCGCCCGTGCCAGTTGCCGCCGGCTCCGCTAGCACGAAGACCATGCCCCGCACAATGTGGCAGCCCTGATCGCTTCCGGGGCGGCGGGCTTCAAGTCGAATCGTACCGCCGCTCTAGCTTTTTGTCTGGGCATCGGATTTCTCCAAAGTCGGTCGCACCCCGGGCCCTGCCCGCGGCAAGGCCTTTGCGTCCGGTGCTCTAGGTCCGCATCTTCTCGCCGCTCGGGTCGAAAGGCGGCTCGACATTGATGCGGGCCGGGCGCCGGCTTCCGAGGATTTCGATCTCGAACAGTCCGGCGCTCTCGTCCCCGGCTAACGCGGCTGGCACATAGCCTTGCGCCATCGATTTCTGGACGTAATGGGCATAGCCGCCGGAGGTGACCCAGCCGACCACGCGCCAGTCGCCATCGACGATGCCGCGCACGGCCGAGGCGCCTTCAGCGGCCTTGGAGCCGCGCACTTCCTTGCCGGCTGTATCGAAACGCGGCGCGCCATAGCCGTGCGGCTTTTCCACCGTGCCGTAGTCCTTGCCGCCGACCTTGGCCCAGATCGGTTCGTCGCCCATGACATCGGCGTCCGCGGCATCGACGATGAAGGAGACGCGGCGCAGTTTTGGCCCTTCTGCCTGCTCCCTGGCTGCCGCTTCGCGTCCGATGAAGTCGTTCTTCTCCAGCTTGACGAAGCGGTCCATCGCGCCTTCGAACGGTCCGTAGATCGGGCGCAGTTCGCGGAACCAGGTTGGGAAATTCTTTTCCAGTCGCATCGAGAGCAGGGCGCGCATGCCGAAATCGAGAAGACCAAACTCTTCGCCGGCGTCCTTGATCGCCTTGTAGACCAGGCGCTGGTAGGCCGGCGCCATCCAGATCTCGTAGCCGAGGTCGCCGGTATAGGTGATGCGATTGACCATGCAGGGCGCGCCGCCGACCGCCATCTCGCGGAAATCCATGAAGCGGAAAGCCTTGGTCGAGATGTCGACATCGACCAGCTTCTGCAGCAGGTCGCGTGATTTCGGCCCGGCGATCGACAAGCCGACCAGCGTCTGGTCGAAGCGGTGAATGCGGACCTGTGACGCCCTTGGACCATCCTTCGGCAGGTGCTTCTCGAACCAGCGCATATGATACTTCTGCGCCGCCGACGAGCTCCAGATCATGAAGCGCTCTTCACCCGCCTTGGCGATGGTGAAGTCGCCGATGAGCCTGCCGAATTCGTTGAGCATTGGGGTTAGCACGATGCGGCCGGTCTTCGGCATGCGGTTGGTCATCAGCCGGTTGAGGAAATCCTCGGCTGCCGGCCCGGAGACTTCATATTTGGCGAAGTTGGCGATCTCGGTGACGCCGACCTTCTCGCGGGTGGTGCGCACTTCCTCGCCGATCGGCCCGAAATCGTTGGAGCGATGGAACGAAACGATGTCCTTCGGCTCCGTGCCTTTCGGTGCGAACCAGAGCGGGGTTTCGAGGCCCCAGCTATCGCCCATGACGGCGTTGTTGGCCAGCATCGTGTCGTAAAGCGGGGTTGTCTGGGCCGGGCGTGCCGCCGGCAGTTCCTCGTTGGGAAAGCGGATGGAAAAGCGGCGCGAATAGTTTTCGCGCACTTTGGCATTGGTGTAGCGCAGCGTCGCCCATTCGCCGAAGCGCGCGACGTCCATGCCCCAGACGTCGAAGCCGGGATCGCCATGAACCATCCAGTTCGACAATGCCAGCCCGACTCCGCCGCCCTGCGAGAAACCGGCCATGACGGCGCAGGCGCACCAGAAATTGGTCAGGCCCTGCACCGGGCCGACGAGCGGATTGCCGTCCAGCGCAAAGGTGAAGGGACCGTTGATGATCTGCTTGATGCCGGCCTTCTCAATGCCGGGAAAATGCTTGAAGCCGATTTCGAGCGACGGCGCGATGCGGTCGATGTCGGGCTGCAGCAATTCGTGGCCGAAATCCCATGGCGTGTTGACCGGCGACCACGGCTTGCAGGCCTTTTCGTAGGTGCCGAGCAGGATGCCGTTGCGCTCCTGGCGAGTGTAGATCTCGCCTTTGAAGTCCATCACGCCGATCATCTCGCGGCCGGTCGACCTGTTGAATTCCTCGACTTCCGGCATCGGCTCGGTCAAAAGGTACATATGCTCCATGGCCAGCAGCGGCAGCTCGACACCGACCATGCGGCCGATTTCGCGCGCCCACAGGCCGCCGCAATTGACGACATGCTCGGCCTTGACCGTGCCTTGCTCGGTGACGACGTTCCAGGTGCCGTCGACCTCTTGCGTCAGCTCGACGACGCGGTTGCGCAGCACGATCTCGGCGCCGAGCTTCCTGGCGGCCTTGGCGTAGGCGTGGGTGGTGCCGGAAGGATCGAGATGGCCTTCGACCGGATCCCACATGGCGCCGACGAAATTCGTCTCGTCCATCAGCGGGAACATCGCCTTGGCCTCGGACGGCGTGATCAATTCGGTGTCCATGCCGAGATAGCGGCCCTTGGCGTGGGCAAGGCGCAGGAAATCCATGCGCTCGGGCGTGTCGGCCATCATCACCCCGCCGGTCAGGTGCAACGAACAGGATTGGCCGGAAAGCTCTTCGATCTCCCTGTAGAGCTGCACCGTATAGGCCTGCAGCTTGGCGACATTGGGATCGCCGTTGAGTGTATGGAAGCCGCCCGCCGCATGCCAGGACGAGCCGGAGGTGAGCTCCGAGCGCTCGATCAGCATGATGTCGGTCCAGCCGGCCTTGGCCAGATGGTAGAGCACCGAGCAGCCGACGACACCACCGCCGATGACAACCGCTTTTGCATGAGATTTCATAAAGTTAGGTCCGTTTTTAAAGAGATTGAATCGAGTGAGCGGAGCGTGAAAACAAAGCGGAGGTCGGATACACCGATGTTTTCGGCCAGCCTGCCGTCAAGCGCGGCTAGGAGGGTTTCACAGACGGAAGTACGATCTTTCAGGACGTCATGGCTCCAAAGACGCAGGATCGAATAGCCTTGGGCGCGCATGAAATCGTCGCGGCGGCGATCATATGAGCTGCCCGCGTGTTGGTGTCCGTCGACCTCAACAACAAGCCATTTTTCGCGGCAAGCAAAGTCTGCAAAAAAGGGGCCGATGGAGAACTGACGCGTAAAGCGGTAGCCGCCGAGCTTGCGCGCCTTTAGTTCAAGCCAAAGCAGTGCTTCCGCCTGATTGCCCGCTTGCCGAAGGTTACGCGCTCGCTTCGTTGTCCCTGTTTTGCGGCGACTGCGCGTTTCATGAACGGCTTCCCCCACTCCGTCGCCGCTTCGCGGCGCCACCTCTCCCCCCTCCGGAGGGAGAGGAAGGGTGCCAGCCGGAATCGCTTCGCGCCCTTCCTCTCCCCCGTCGATCGGGGAAGAGGTGTCGAGCGTAGCTCGACGGAGTGGGGGTCGACCGTTCATCAAATCCATACGAATGATCAGTTCATCAACGATACAATCATCAAAAATCGGTCGGCGCGCCGCCTTCGGAGCGGCGTTTGTCGACGAAGGCGTTGAGCTCCTCGCGGATAGCCGGGTCCATGTAAGGCTCTTCATAGGAGGCCAGCCGTTCCTTCCACACCCGATTGGCTTTTTCGATAGCCGTCGGCGATCCGGCTTCCGCCCAGGTCTCGAAATTGCGCCAGTCGGAGATGATAGGCGAATAGAAAGCGGTCTTGTAGCGGTCCTGGGTATGCTGGGTGCCGAAGAAATGGCCGCCCGGACCGACGGACTGGATGGCGTCGAAGCCGAGGGCCTCTTCGGAGAGGTCGAGCGGGGTCAGGAACTCGGCCACCATCTGCAGCAGATCGATGTCCAGAATGGTCTTCTCGTAGGAGCAGCGCAGGCCGCCTTCCAGCCAGCCGGCCGCATGCATCATTAGATTGCCGCCGCCTTGGATGGCGCCCCACAGCGAGAACACGCTTTCATAGGCGGCCTGTGCGTCGACCGTGTTGGCGGCGCAGGTGTTGGAAGTGCGGTAGGGGATGTTGTAGCGGCGGGCGAGCTGGCCGCCGACCAGTTGCGCCTTCATGTATTCCGGCGTGCCGAAGGCCGGCGCGCCCGACTTCATGTCGACGTTGGAGGTGAAGCCGCCATAGCCGACGGGCGCTCCCTTGCGCACCATCTGGGCGAAGGCAATGCCGGACAGCGCTTCGGCATTCTGCTGCACCAGCGCGCCGGCGATGGTCACCGGCGCCATGGCGCCCGACAGGGTGAACGGCGTTACGATGACGACCTGGCCCTTGCTCGACATCTGGATGATGCCTTCCATCATCGGAACATCGAGCTTGAGCGGCGAATTGGTGTTGATGATGGTGAACACCGATGGCTCTTCAAGAAGCTGTTCGTCGCTGATGCCGCGCGCGATCCTGGTGATCTCGATGCCGTCGACATTGCGCTCCTTGCCGAGCGAATAGATGTGGAACACCTTGTCGGTGAGCACGCTCAGATCGCGGATGCATTCGAGGTGCCGGACGGACGGATGGATATCGATCGGCTCGACCGGATAGCCGCCTGTGCAGTTCAGGATGTTGTGCATCTGCGCAAGCTTGAGGAAGTTGCGGTAGTCCTGCTGGTTGCCCGGCCGGCGTCCACGGTCGATGTCGGAACAATTGGGTGCCGACGCCATCATCGAGATGATCAGATTGTCGCCGCCGAAGCGGACATTGTGCGCCGGATTACGGGCATGGATGGTGAATTCCGACGGGCAGTGGGAAACCAGCTCGAGGATCAGGTCGCTGTCGAAGCGCACCCGCTCGCTGCCTTCGCGGACATCCGCGCCATGCGCCTTCATGATGCGCCTCGCCTCGTCGTGCAGCACGTCGACGCCGATTTCCCGCAGCACGCGCAGCGAGGCGAGGTGGATCGTTTCCAGCTCGTCGTCGGAAACCAGCTTCGTCGGCGTCAGCGGGATTTTCAGCTGACGGAAAGGCGGCTGCTCGAACGCCGCCGATCCGCCGGCGCGCTTTCCCGCGCGGCCGCCGCGACGGGCGCGGTCGTTTGCCAATGCCGGTTCGGCGGGATGAAGGGCGGCGGTCATAATAGTCCTCGTACGCTGCGACAGTGCGGCGGCATAATGGACCGCCGGCCGTCCCGCCATTGCGGAGGCGGCGACCACTAGGACGAGGGAAGCGACATGGCAGTTCCCGGGCTGGAGGCAGCCGACTGGATCATCGGGCTTTTGATCTCCTCCTGCTGGCGCAAGCGGTTTTCGTCACCGGTGCTTCCCGGCACGCTGCCGAAACGCTAATCGTGCAGGTTTCCTATTGGTGCGGATCATGGACCTGGCGGAACAGAACAGCGACGAGACAATGCAGTGGGCGGCGATCACCGGCGTGATCGCCACCGTTTCGGTGTTCGCGATCGCGCAAGGGCTGAGCTATCCCCTGTTGAGCTTCATCCTTCAGCGCCAGGGCGTCTCGCCGGCCATGATCGGCCTGTCGGCAGCAATGACGCCGGTCGGCTTTATCGTCTCGTCGCCGCTCATCCCGGCGCTGGCGCGCCGGTTCGGGGCAGGGCGCACGGCGCTCACCTGCGCAGCCCTTTCCGCGATCATGCTGGCGCTGATCGGCTGGACGCAAAATGTCTATCTATGGTTTCCGCTGCGCTTCCTGATTGGCGTGGTGACCAATCCGCTCTACGTGCTGAGCGAGATCTGGGTGATCGCGCTGGCGCCGCCGTTGCGCCGCGGCCGCGTGATGGGGGTCTATTCCACAGTCATTTCGGCTGGCTTCGCCGCCGGCCCGCTGTGCCTGCTTGCCGTCGGCACCGAAGGATGGCCGCCGTTTCTCGTCGGCATCGCCGCATTCGTCTTTTGCGGCGCCTGCCTGGCGCTGGTGCTGCGGCGGCTGCCGAAGGTCGATGAGACCGGGCACCAGGTTTCGGTCATGGGGTTCATGCCGATGGCATGGCTGCTGTTGTCGGCGGTTGTCGTGGCCGCCGGTTTCGAACAGGCGGTGCTCGCACTGCTGCCGGTCTACGGAGCGCATTACAGCATCGAGGAAACCCGCATGTCGGCGCTGCTGTCGATGATGATCGCCGGCAATATCGTCATGCAGGTGCCGCTCGGCCTGCTGGCGGAACGGCTGACGGCGCGTCTGGTCCGATTTATCTGTGTATCGCTAACGCTGCTCGGATGCGTGCTGTTGCCGGTTCTCATCGAGACGCCGCTGATCTGGCCATGCGTCTTTATCTGGGGTGCAGTCTCCTACGGCATCTACACGATGTCGATCATCGAGCTCGGCGAGCGATTCACCGGCTCGGCACTGGTCGCCGGCAACGCCGCCTTCTCGCTGATGTGGGGCGTCGGCGGCATCGCCGTGCCGCCGCTGGCGGGCGGCGCCATGGATATTCTCGGTGCGGACGGCCTGCCGATGACGCTGGGCGCGATTTGCCTGGCGCTGGCGATGGTAACCGTCATTCGAAGGCGGATGGTGTAAGATACCTACCGTAGTGCTGGGGTCCTCAATCGCCTTGCCGCCTGAAGACTGCCCAGAGATCACAGTCGGCGTGGCGTTCTTCGGGATGCGTCTTGTGCAGCAATTCCCGAATCTCACCAGCGCGATTAAAATCGTCTATCAGCCCAACACAGGATAGCTCTTCATTGGCGAAGACGTCGGGGAAACCACCGCAATTGGTCAATGCGCTGATGTCGACGTTCTTGTCGAGCAGATCATAGCCCATGAAGGTGAACTGGTCCCAACCGAATGAGCGCAGGTCCGCCGAAGGACTTCGGATTACGCCAAGGATGTTAAGGTTGCTCGTATCGGTCAATTGCGAAAGCAAAAACTCCAGATCCTCGAAGAAACTCAGCATAAAGTCTTCATTCACGATGTAGGGCCAGTAGCTATCTTTTATCTCCCCAAGCGCCGTCGGGCACAGCATGCCGTCAAGTGAGACGACCTCGGTCAATTGGGTGAGGCCCGACCACTCCATGTATTTGTCCCATCCCGTGCCGTGGGATGGATCAAACTTCTCGGTCGCAATGTACAGACGTTGCATGAGGTTCCTCGCAGTCCATGCAGAGAGCCTTAGTCATGGCAATCTCCGACCATTCGTATTTACGTGTTCCAGTTGAATGTCGGTAGCGCCATGCCGATGTTTGTGGCACCGAGCGTGACCAATTTTCGGAGACCACATGACCAAATCAGCCACAAGCAGGCAGCCAAGTTCGGCGGCCGAGGATCCCTTTCTCTGGCTGGAGGACAGGACAGGCAAGGAAGCGCTCGACTGGGTTCACCGTCAGAACGAGATCACATTAGGTGAATTGCAGGGCGATCCGTCCTACCAGGCCTACTTCCAAACCGCACTCGACCTGATGACCGCTGAAGACAACATTGCGGTCGGGTCTGCACTCAACGGCCACGTCTATAATTTCTGGCAGGACAAGACCAATGTGCTCGGCATCTGGCGGCGCACGACGGTTGCTTCCTACAAGACCGAGAAGCCGGATTGGGAGACGATCATCGACTTCGACAGTCTGTCCGCGAAAGAGGGCGTGAAATGGGTGTTCAGCGGCGCCACCCGGCTTTACCCCGATTTCAGCCGCTGCCTGCTCAGCCTGTCGCCGGATGGTGGCGATGCCAGTGAGATGCGCGAATTCGACATCGACACCAAGTCCTTCGTCGAGGGCGGCTTTCGCGCGCCCGCCTCGAAGTCGGGCTTCAACTGGCTTGACAAGGACACGGTCATCGTCTCGGCTGCCTTCGAAGAGGACGAAAAAACCCAGTCCGGTTATCCGCGCGTGGTCAAGCTGTGGCAGCGCGGCACCAGGCTGGAGGATGCGACGCCGATCTTCGAGGCGCAGAAGCAGGATCTCGCCGCCGGCGGTTCCCTCGAGTTCGACGGCGACAAGCGGCATCTGTTCCTGACCCGGACGCTCGACTTCTTTGCCTCGCACAGCTTTCTGCGTCTGCCTTCCGGCGAAAACAGGCGCATCCCGCTGCCGAATAACGTTACCGACACGGCGCTGTTCAGGGATCAGCTCGTCTTCGGGGTACGCAGCCCGTGGACGGCGCCGGACCGCACGCTGTGCAACCCTGACGGCCTCTATTCGCTGGACTTCGCGCGCTGGATCGAAACCAATGCGCTTGGACCTGTCGAAACCGTGCTCGAGCCGGCGGATCGTGTCTCGATCGCCGGCATCGCCCGCACGCAAGACCGGTTGTTCATCAATCTGATGGACAATGTGCGTGGCAAGGTTGTCGCCTGCCAACGCAGCGGCAGCGGCTGGTCGCTGCAGCCCGTGGCGCTGCCCGAAAACGGCAGTGTCGGCATCAGCCATGCCGAGCGTTTCGGCTCCAGTATCTCCTTCTCCTTCACCGATTTCCTGACGCCGAGCTCGATCATCTGGTCGGACGACAATGCTGGCACGCTAAAGACGGTGAAATCGCAGCCGGCGCGTTTCGATGCGTCGTCGCTGGTCTCGGAACAGTTCGAGGCACGCTCGAAAGACGGCACAGAGATCCCTTACTTCGTCGTCAGGCGGCGCGATCAGAACGGGCCGGTGCCAACGCTGCTTTACGGCTATGGCGGCTTCGAGGTGCCGCTGCTGCCCGGCTATGCCGGCGTGCGCGGCCGGCTGTGGCTGGAAAAGGGCAACGCCTATGTGCAGGCCAATATTCGCGGCGGCGGCGAGTTCGGCCCGAACTGGCATCAGGCCGCGCTCAAGGCCAATCGCCAGAATGCCTTCGACGATTTCGCCGCGGTTGCGCAAGACCTGGTCAAACGCGGCATCGCCACGCCGGCGACGCTCGGCATCCAGGGCGGCTCGAATGGCGGCCTGCTGACCGGCGTTTCGCTGACCCAGCATCCGGAGCTTTTCGGCGCGGTGATCATCGACGTGCCGCTGCTCGACATGCTGCGTTACACGGAGCTGCCGCCCGGCGCATCCTGGATGGCCGAATATGGCGATCCGGCGAAGCCGGAAGAGGCGGCCTGGCTCGCCGCCTATTCGCCCTATCAGCATGTCGAGACCGATGCCGCCTATCCGCCGGTGCTGCTGACGACATCGACGGCTGACGACCGCGTCCATCCCGGCCATGCGCGCAAGATGGCCGGGCGGCTGCAGGCTGCCGGCCACACCAAGACGCTATTCTTTGAAGAGACCGAGGGCGGCCATGGCGGGCGCGGCGATCGCCGGCCGCAAGCAGCACAGGCGGCGATGAAGTATATTTTCCTGCAACGTGCGCTGAACGGAACGGCTTGAACTGATCGCGTCAGACGGCCTAAGGTGCAGCCCATGGGCCGGATGAGGACATGCTGCGCATTTGGGGTGGCGGTGACGCCGTCGCCGCGCACGCTTCGCGCCGAGCTTTTGCGGCTTTGCGCCCGCATCGGCTATTCGCCGCCCGTTTTCCTCTGACGAATCCGCCCCGGCTGCTATTGCCGGATTGGTTCAAGAGGAAAGATCAGACATGACTTACCAGAATTATTCGCTGAAGCAGCTTCAGCAGATCGATGCTGCGCATCACCTTCATCCGTTTACCGACCACAAGGAGATGCGCGACGCCGGCTCACGCATCATCACCCACGCCAACGGGCCGTTCATCTACGATTCCGAAGGCACGGAAATCCTCGACGGCATGGCCGGGCTGTGGTGCGTCAATGTCGGTTACGGCCGCGATGAGCTGGCCGACGCGGCTTACGCCCAGATGAAGGAACTGCCCTACTACAATTCCTTCTTCAAATGCTCGGCCCCGACGCCGGTGCTGCTGGCCAAAAAGCTGGCGGAACTGGCGCCGAAGCACGTCAACCAGGTGATCTACGGCTCGTCCGGTTCGGAGGCCAACGACACGGCGCTGCGCCTTGTCCGCCACTATTGGGCGCTGGAAGGCAAGCCTGAGAAGAACCGCATCATCTCGCGCAAGACGGCCTATCATGGCTCGACCATCGCCGGCGCGTCGCTGGGCGGCATGGAGCCGATGCACAAGCAGCTCAACGGCGCGGTTCCCAACATCGTCCATGTGATGATGCCTTATGCCTACGAGCTGGCTCTGCCCGGCGAGAGCGACCATGATTTCGGCCTGCGCGCGGCCAAGGCCGTCGAGGACGCTATCCTCGAAGCCGGCGCCGACAAGGTTGCCGCCTTCATCGGCGAGCCGGTGATGGGGGCAGGCGGCGTGAAGATACCGCCGATGAGCTATTGGCCGGAAGTGCAGCGCATCTGCCGCAAATACGATATCCTCCTGATGCTCGACGAGGTCATCACCGGCTATGGCCGCACCGGCGAGTGGTTCGCAGCTCAGACCTTCGATATCGAGCCCGATACGATCACCACCGCCAAGGCGCTGACCTCCGGCTATCAGCCGCTGTCGGCGTTGCTGGTCGGTGACCGCATCGCCGCGACGCTGGTCGAGAAGGGCGGCGAGTTCAATCACGGCTATACTTATGCCGGTCACCCCGTGGCCTGCGCCGTGGCGCTGAAGAACCTCGAGATCATGGAGCGGGAGGGTTTGGTCGATCGGGTCAAGAACGACACCGGACCCTATTTCGCCAAGGCGCTGCAGGAGCATATCGGCGGTCACGAACTGGTCGGCGAGGTGCGCTCGATCGGACTGATGGGGGCGATCGAGATCGTGAGGGACAAGGCGACCAAGGAGCGCTTCCTGCCGGCCGGGAGTGCGGCGGTGCTTGTCCGCGATCACGCAATTGCCCAGGGCATGATGCTGCGCGCCACCGGCGACACGATGATCCTGTCGCCGCCGCTGATCTGGACGCGCGAGACGATCGACATGGCCTGCGAGCGCATCGCCAAGGCGCTTGATCAGGCGCAGGCGGATTTGCGCAAGCGGTAAGACAAAACGATCGTCGGGCGTCCTGCAGCCGGACGCCCGGCGTTTGAATGCCGCATTCTGCCGAAGAGCTCGCCAGGCGAGGATCGGCCGTGAGGCGGCAACCAGGTTCCTACACCCTGAAGGAGCCGCTCACCAAGGGCGCTACAAGGCGATCGCTGCGTCAATCGCCGCGATTTACCTTGTCCGTCAGGCCCTGTGTTTACCTGCCCTGGTTTTCGACCGTTGCGTCGGTGCTGCCACGCTGGGCGTTTGCGCCGTCGCTCTGTTGCTCGGCCCACCCACCGGGACCGGTCGGAAAGCTCGGCTCTCCTTCCGCTTCTAGGCTCTCGTGGAACTCAGTGGAAGGTCTTCCCGGGTATTCGCGGCCACTCGACAGGTGCCCTTGATGAGCGGGATGGAGCGATGCGTCATCATTGCGGGCATGGGCCGGCGGTTCGGCATAGGCTGCCGTAGCAAACAGCGATCCGGCACCGATGAAGAGTGCAAATGCGAGAACGTGCTTCATTGTGCTGTCCTCCAATATTTGGAATCAAGATGCAGGTAGGGCCCATCCAGGCTGTGTGAAGGGCAGCTTGGAATGAAATCGATCAAGAAGGCAGCACCTGCACATCCCCGGCATGGCTTGCCCGATTTCGGCAATATCGACGATCCAAGCCTTGAGCCGATGATGCTTTCGGCGAATCGCATCGGCCGTCCGCGCAAGGCGACGGGCTGGCGTTTCGATTAGACGTCGCTTTCGAACACCAGCCTCTCGCGCGCCGCCCGAGTACAGCGTCACGGGATGTGCGGAGTGCATTTCATCCGCAGTACGGCTCCAAGCACAGTTGACCTTGGAACTGCCATTCATCTGGGGAATTGTAAAGTTGGCGAGGCTAAGCAGAAATTGCTTGGCAAACGAACTTGTCAGAGCAATCGAAGCTTCAATCATAAGCCTGCAAGGTCGCCTGTGCAATTTGCGGTTGCTCTTTACGTAATAGGTCAAAAAAACAACATAGGGAGGCTATCATGATCAGGATTCAGTCAGTTCTATTTTCTATTCTACTACTAGGAGTGGCAGGGTCACCGGCGACAGCGGAGGAGGTCTGGTCGCTTGACGGCTTTAAGGCCCCCGAGAGCGTCCTCTTCGATGCAAAACGGAACGTCTTCTACGTTTCCAACATTGTTGGCGAGCCCGCCGGCAAGGATGGGGTCGGATACCTTTCGAAAGTTTCGCCTGACGGAAAGTTGCAGGCAGCCGAATGGGTCACCGGGTTTAATGCGCCCAAGGGATTGGTGATGAAAGGCGATACGCTTTTCGTCACCGACATCGATCGGCTCATGGCCGTCGACGTCGAGAGCGGTCAGATCACCGGAACGTGGCCCGCAGAAGGCGCTCAGTTCCTCAATGATCCCGCCGTCGACGAGGCGGGTCGCGTCTTTGCTTCCGACATGCTGGCGAACAGGATTTATGTTCTGGACAATGATGCTCTCACCGTCTGGCTGGAGAGCGAGGATCTCCTGCATCCGAACGGTCTGCGCGTCGAAGATGGTCGCCTCCTCGTCGCCGGCTGGGGTCGCGATATCCAGCCGGATTTTTCGTCCAAGACACCCGGCCATCTGATCGCGATCGACCTGAACACGAAGGCTATCTCTGACGTCGGGTCCGGCGAGCCTGTTGGAAATCTGGATGGTCTAGAACCGGACGGAGCAGGAAATTGGCTTGTTACGGATTGGGTCGCAGGGGCGCTCTTTCGCATTCATCCGGACGGAAAAGTCGAGCAACTGATGGACCTCAATCAAGGCAGCGCCGATCTGGAATTCCTGGAAGAAAAGAAGCTGGCAATCATCCCGATGATGATGGACGGCAAACTGGTCGCGACTCGATTGGGTGGAGCAACTTGAGAAGAGGCTCCCATAGTCGGTTCCCCGCGCCGAAGAGCGCTATGACTTGCGCCATCGAAGGGCCGCATCAGCGGCCCTTTTCACATCTGTGCCAGCTCTTGCGCGGTCTTGTTCCGAAACGCAAAAACCGCGCTCCATCGGGAACGCGGCTTTGCCAGATACGCATGGCGCTTCGCTAACAGAACACTTGCGAAACTTACGGGCTCCGGTACGCGAGACCTGATCCGGAGCGCCGGGCGGATGCGATATGCCGCCTCGCACTCCGTTCTACAGGGACATCGTTACCGGGTGGTTATCGATAGTTTAAGCAAATCTAAATTTCCGATGTTTCTTTGCCGGAAAACCGAAAGGCCTGTCGAGTTCGAGGCTTATGCCGGAGTGCCGCGCAGGAAATTTATAATGCCGGAAAAATCCGCAGCGGCATGTCCCTGGGCGTTGAACAGCGCATAAAGCTGGGCGGCCTCGGCGCCCAGCGGCGTCACCGCACCGGCGCTTTGCGCGGCTTCCTGCGACAGCTTCAGGTCCTTCAGCATCAGTGCCGCGGCAAATCCCGGCCTGTAGCCATTGTTGGCCGGCGATGTCGGCACCGGACCAGGCACCGGGCAGTAGGTGGTCAGCGACCAGCACTGACCGGAGGAGTTCGAGGCGACGTCGAACAGCGCCTGATGCGACAGGCCGAGCTTTTCCGCCAGAACGAAGGCTTCGGCGACGCCGATCATCGAAATGCCTAATATCATGTTGTTGCAGATCTTTGCCGCCTGTCCGGCGCCGTCATCGCCGCAATGGACGATACGGCCGGCCATCGGCTTGAGGATTGGTTCGGCTTTGGCGAAGGCTTCCTTCGAGCCGCCGGCCATGAAGGTCAGCGTGCCGGCGGCGGCGCCGCCGGTGCCGCCGGAAACCGGCGCGTCGATCGACAGCAGCTTATGTTTGGCGGCAATGGCGTGGGCTTTTCGTGCCGATTCGACGTCGATGGTCGAGGAATCGATGAACAGCGCGCCTTTTTTCGCCTTGGGCGCCATGTCCTCGTGGACCGACAGGACATGTTTGCCGGCCGGCAGCATGGTGATGACCACATCGGCCTCTTTCACTGCGGCAACGGCATTGGCCATGATGACGACACCATGCTCCTTGGCGATGACGAGATTCTCCGGCATCAGGTCGAAGCCGTGCACGGCATATCCAGCCTTGACGAGATTGGCGGCCATCGGGTTGCCCATGTTGCCGAGGCCGATGAAGGCGATGGTGGTCATCGTTTTCTCCTGGTTTTGCCGTCAGCGGCCGATCAGGGCGCGTGCGATGATGACGCGCATGATCTCGTTGGCGCCTTCGAGAATCTGGTGAACGCGCAAATCGCGGACCAGCTTCTCGATGCCGTAGTCGTGCAAATAGCCGTAGCCGCCATGCAGTTGCAGCGCGTCGTTGGCGACATTGAAGCCGATGTCGGTGACGAAGCGCTTGGCCATCGCCGACCATTTCGAGGCATCCGGGGCCTTGCGGTCGAGCTTCGAGGCGGCGGCGTAGAGGAAGATCCGTGCCGCCTGCAGCTCGGTCTCCATGTCGGCGAGCTTGAACTGTAGCGCCTGGAACTGGTTGATCTTGGAGCCGAAGGCCTTGCGCTCCGCGGTGTAAGCCAGTGCCTTGTCGAGCGCCGATTGCGCGCCGCCCAGCGAACAGGCGGCGATGTTGAGCCGGCCGCCGTCGAGCCCGGCCATGGCGATGCCGAAGCCGGCGCCTTCGACTGAGAGCAGGTTTTGTGCCGGCACCTTGCAGTCCTCGAAGACGACCTGGCGGGTCGATTGCATGTGCCAGCCCATCTTGTGCTCGTTGGCGCCGAAAGACAGGCCGGACGCATCCTTCGGCACGACGAAAGTGGAAATGCCCTTCGGCCCGTCGGCGCCGGTGCGCGCCATGACGATGTAGATGTCGCTGTCGCCGGCGCCCGAGATGAACTGCTTGACGCCGTTCAGCACATAGTCGCCACCGCTTTTCACCGCGCGCGTCTTCAGCGCCGCTGCATCCGATCCCGAACCCGGCTCGGTCAGGCAATAGCTGGCCAGCCATTCCATCGAAGTCAGCTTCGGCAGGAAGCGTTGGCGCTGCTCGTCACTGCCGAAGCGGTCGATCATCGAGGCCACCATGTTGTGGATCGAGATGAAGGAGGAAAAGGCCGGATCGGCGCGCGAAAGCGCCTCGAAGATCAGCACGGCGTCGAGCCGACCGAGCGCCGAGCCGCCGACATCGTCGCTGATATAGATGCCGCCGAGGCCGAGCGGGCCTGTCTCGCGGATCACGTCTGCCGGAAAATGCTTGTTGCGGTCCCAGTCGAGCGCGTTCGGCGCGACGCGGTCGGCGGCAAAGGCCTCGGCCATCTCCTGGATGGCGCGCTGGTCCTCGTTGAGTTCGAACTGGCTGGTGCCCGCATCGACAGCGGCGTCCATGGCGTGCTCCCTGATGTTGTCGGCCGGCTGGCCTGTCGTTTTTGGCTTTGCGCGCCGTCCAATCTAGACCAATGATGCCGCCGCGCAAGCCGACCATCTCCATCCAACCATCTGGGGAGCGGCTCTGCGCCAACGCGTGTGTGGAGCAAGGCGTGACGCCAAATTTCGATGAACTGCTCGAACGTTTCCATGCCTGTCTCGAAACATTCGATGATGCGCTGGTACGCGATGCCGTGGCCCGGATCGGCTGGGCCATGCCGGCGCGTCGGGTCGAGCCGCATCCGCTCGCCTGCCTGCGCCAGCTCGACCGCATCGCGGAGCTCGCTCCGGCAAACGCCAAGCCGCTGGCGCGGCTGCTTGCGGAGCGTCGCGGCGAACTGCGCTGGCGGCAGACCTACAGCGAGGCGGATTTCGGCAAGACTTTCATCGACAATTACGGCTGGCTGGAAGTCTTCGGCACGCGCGGCCATTTCGTCAACGACGAGGTCGCGGCCGGCTTGCTGATCCTCGGACCTGATATCGTCTACCCCGATCATCATCACGTCGCCGAGGAGATCTACATTCCGCTGACCAGCGGCACCGAATGGCGCATGGGCGAAGGCGGTTTTCGCAGGCGCGAGGCGGGCGAGGTGATCCACCACGCCTCTGATGTCAGCCACGCCATGCGCACCGGCAAGGAGCCGCTGCTGGCGCTCTACATCTGGCGCGGCGGGCCGCTGGCGGCAAAATCGACGATCACCGGCACCGTTTCACAGGGCAGGAATTAATGGCCAAGGCGATCATGCTGCAGGGCACCGGCTCCGATGTCGGCAAGACGGTGCTGGTCGCGGGCCTGTGCCGCGCGGCCAGGAAACGCGGGCTGCAGGTGCGGCCGTTCAAACCGCAGAACATGTCGAACAACGCCGCCGTCGCCGATATTCCGGGCGACAAACTTGGCGGTGAGATCGGCCGCGCCCAATGGCTGCAGGCGATCGCCTGTGGCGTTGCGCCCTCCATCCACATGAACCCGGTGCTGCTCAAGCCGCAGACTGATATCGGTGCGCAGGTAGTGGTGCAGGGCAAGGTGTTCGGGGAGGCGAGGGCACGCGACTACCAGGCGCTGAAGGGCCGGCTGATGGATGCCGTGCTGGACTCCTGGGCAAAGGTCGGCGAGGGCGCCGATCTGGTCATTGTCGAAGGCGCCGGCTCGCCGGCCGAGATCAATCTCAGGAGCGGCGACATTGCCAATATGGGCTTTGCGACGCGCGCCAACGTGCCGGTGATCCTCGTCGGCGACATCGATCGCGGCGGTGTCATCGCCACAGTCGCCGGCACCCATCTGATCCTGCCGGAAGAGGACCGGCGCATGATCGTCGGCTATCTCATCAACAAGTTCCGCGGCGATGTCTCGCTGTTCGACGACGGCATCAAGGCGATCGAAAGATTCACCGGCTGGCGCTGTTTTGGCGTCGTGCCGTGGCTGAAGGCGGCGGCGCGGCTGCCCTCGGAAGATTCCGTTGTGCTCGAACGGCTGGCGTCCGGCGAGAGACGGGCGCTGAAGGTCGCGGTGCCGATGCTTTCGCGCATCGCCAATTTCGATGATCTTGACCCGCTCAAGGCCGAGCCGCAGGTCGAGGTGGTGTTCGTGCCGCCTGGCCAGCATCTCCCCGAGGATGCCGGGCTGGTGATCATTCCCGGCTCCAAATCGACGATCGGCGATCTCCTGAGATTTCGCGAGAATGGCTGGGACCGCGACCTGCTCGCCCACCGCAAGCGCGGCGGCCACGTGGTCGGCATCTGTGGCGGGTTCCAGATGCTCGGCCACGTCGTGCGCGATCCCGACGGCATCGAGGGCAGCGTGACCGAGACCACAGGGCTTGGCCTGCTCGATGTTGAAACGGTGATGGAGCCGGAAAAGACGGTGCGCAATGTCAGCGCGCGCTCGGTGCAATTCGAACTGCCGCTCGAAGGCTACGAGATCCATCTCGGCCGTACCACCGGTCCGGATACGCTGCGGCCGTCCGCCGTCATCAACGGCGTCGATGACGGCGCCATCTCCGCCGACGGCAAGGTATCGGGCACCTATCTACACGGGCTGTTTTCCGCCGACGCTTTTCGGGCGAAATTCCTGGAAAACCTTGGCGTGAAAGGCGGCGGCACCGATTATCGCGCCGAGGTCGAACAGGCGCTCGACGAGGTCGCAGCCGAGATGGAGACCCACCTGGACTGCGACGCCATTTTTGGCCTGGCGCGTTAGCTGGCGGGCTCGGCAGCCTTCGGCCAGTAGGTGCCGAACGACCAGACATTGCCTTCCGGGTCGCGGCAGATGAATTCGCGGCTGCCATAATCGCGGTCGGTGAGCTCTTCCAGTATTTCGGCGCTGGCCTTTTTTGCCCTGGCATAAGCGGCATCGGCATCGTCGACGGCAACATAGATCGATCTGCCACCACCCGGGCCCGGTGCACCGATCATCTGGCCAAACTTGTCGTCGCGTGCAGTGCCCAGCATGATCATCGAGGAGCCGAAAGTCAGTTCGGCGTGATGGACAATGTCGCCTTCGCCGTAGCGGGCATGAACGGCAAAGCCGAAGGCTTCACCCAGCCAGTCGATCATCTTGGCGGCATTGCGGTAGCGCAAGGTCGGATAGAGCCTGGGCGGTTCGACTGACATGGTCATGGCGATCTCCTTCAATTGGATTGTCGATAACCCAGTCTGGGCGAAGGCTGTTCGCACGTCTTGAAGAAATGTTACCACGTGCGCCCCATTGAGCGTCGCAAGAGGCGTTTCAGAACTTATGCCTGGGCGGCAAGCATCGTCGGCGTTTCGCCGGCAAGATCGCGGAATTCGCGCACCAGATGCGCCTGGTCGGCATAGCCGCAATCGGCGGCGATATCAGCCCAATCGGATTTGTCCTGCCTTGAAAGACCGAGCGCCCGGTTGAAGCGGACGATGCGCGACAGCGTCTTGGGGCCGACGCCGATCGCATTGGAAAATTTTCCCGCAAGATGCTTGCGGCTCCAGCCCAGCCTGTCGGCAAGCGACGAGACGCGAATGCGGCCGCCCGAGACGATGATCCGGTCATAGGCCCAGGCGATTTCGGACTGCGTTTCTCGGGCTTTGGCCAGCCGTTCGGCGACGAACGTCTCGGCGATGGCAAAGCGTGTCCTCCAGTCGCGCGCATTGCCAAGCCTTTCGCGCAGCGCGATGCCTTCAAGTCCGAGCACATCGTCGAGGCCGACCATGCGATCGGTCAGTTCGCTCATCGCAAGGCCGAAGAAGCGGCGGGCGCCGAGCGGGGTGAAATTGACCTGGACGCAGCAGGCGCCACCGAAGGATTCGATCACCACCGGACCGGCAAAAAGGCCGGCGGCGAAACTGGCGAAGCGGTCGTTGTCGCCCGGATCCTTGCCGAGTCCGATGGCGAAGGGTTCGGCAAAGCTGATGACCAGCGGCACGGTCAGCGATGCATATTCGACGTTCCGGAAACGGCCCGGTGCCGTTTCGCGATAGCCGCAGATGTCGGTGACCGCGCCCCGGAGGCAAGGGCCGGACACACGCCGCACCATCTCGAACCGGTCGAGGCCGGGATTTTCATGTCGGCTGCCGTCTTCGCTCTCGGCGGGCATGAGCTTTCCTTCGCCCAAGGAGTCTAACAGACCAGCCCTCAAAATCAAAAGCGCCCGGCTTGTGGCCGGGCGCTCCGAGTTGCCTGAGATTTGAATACTTAAGCGCCGCGAACCAAGCAGCCGCCAGCAAGCACAATATAAGCGATGAGGACGATCCACACCGCGGCCAAGGGAATGAACGCAAAAACGCCGAGAGCGGCGAGAAGGCCGATGATGGCGATAACAAGGGATATGATGAAAACAAGCTGCGTAGGCGCACTGAGATTCATGTGTGGCTCCTCCGACATGATTCGTACAACTGCATAGTATCAGTCGCGCCGTTCACACACCAATCAGCGTGCGCAGCGGGTTCGCCGGATCGGCCAGCAGCTTGATGGCCAGCGCCAGGCAGACGATCACCAGCAGCGGCTTGATCAGTTTTGCGCCATTGCGGATGGCGAGGCTGGCGCCGACACGGGCGCCGAGAAACTGGGCGACACCCATCATCAGGCCGATCTTCCAGTAGACGACCCCGGCAGCAGCGAAGACGATGAAGCCGCCGATGTTGGAGGCGAAGTTGAGCAGCTTGGTATGCGCCGTCGCCTTGAGCACGCCGTAGCCGGCAAGGGTGACGAAGGCGAGCATGTAGAAGGAACCGGCCCCCGGCCCGAACAGGCCGTCATAGAAGCCAACAATCGGCACCAGGATCAGCCCGAACAGGAAAGGCGACAGGCGCCGGGCGCGGTCGACGTCACCCATGTTGGGCTTCAGGGCGAAGTAAAGGGCGATGGCGATCAGCAGGATCGGCAGAAGAGCCCGCAACAGGTCGCCCGGCACGAATGTCGCCAGCAAGGCGCCGAGAGCACTGCCGGCGAGCGCCAACAGGGCCGAAGGCAATTGCCGGCGCAAATCGACATGGCCCTTCGCAGCGTAGTGGATGGTCGCCGAGCCTGAGCCGAACATGCCCTGCAGCTTGTTGGTTCCCAGCGCCTCGACCGGCGAGAAGCCGGCGAGCAGCAGTGCTGGAATGGTGATCAAGCCGCCGCCGCCGGCAATCGAATCGACGAAGCCGGCAGCGAAGGCGGCGGCGCCGAGGATGACGACGGTCTGGGTGGCGAGATCGAACATCGGATGGTTGCGGGAGGGGACTTCCGGCCAGCAGGAAAATATGGCGCGTTCGACCACAGCCGACCCGTTTGCGCAAGGCCGATTCCGCGCTACCTATGCCAAGCGCGCCGCGACGCGCTTGGCTCTTTTGTTTTATGCATGTCGTTGTCTCAAACCGCCGCGCACTTTTGAGCTACATGCATTTGACGAATCGGAAAGGAACGCTGATGGCATTCGCATTGCTTGACCAGATACGCGCTGTCTTCGACGGCGACCCCGGCGTGCGCAAGGTTGCGGACGATCCTGTGCTGTCGGCGGAACTGCTGATGCTGTTTCGCATGATCCTGGCCGACGGCACGGTCAGCGAGAGCGAAATGGCCGCCTTCAGGCGCATCTGCCGGGAAGCCTTCGGCATTCCGGAAACCAGCATCGACAGCGTCATCGAATATCTCAACGAGTTCGGCTACGAGACCAACAGCTCGCAAGCCATCGCGCAGTTCCGTGACCTCGACGTCGAGAGGCGCAGCCTGCTTGCCCGCCATATGGCCGAGATCGCCAAGGCCGATTCGCAACTTGCCGGGACCGAGATGCAGCTCTTGCGCCGCACGCTCGACTTGCTCGACATCAGCCCGGCCGATGTGGTGAAGGCCGAAGAGTAAGCCTCTCTGAACGGTCGGCTGTTCAGCCCTGTTCCTGTAACCGCCGAGCAATCGCGCGGTGCAGGTCTGGGGCGGCAGCGACCAGCGCCTTCGCGGCTTCGGACTGCGGATGGTCGAGAACCTCGCTCGTCCTGCCGCGCTCGACGATCTTGCCGTCATGCATGATCATCACCTGGTCGGTGATGGCGCGGGCAACGGTCAGATCGTGGGTGATGAACAGATAGGCAACGCCTAGCTTCTGGTTGAGCTCGGCGAACAGGTCGAGAATCTGGGCGCGGATCGAGACGTCGAGCGCCGAGACCGGCTCGTCGGCGACGACCAGTTTGGGGCGGGTGATGATGGCGCGGGCGATCGACAGGCGCTGGCGCTGGCCACCCGAAAACTCGTGCGGATATTTGTCCATGTCGCGTGGGCTGAGGCCGACCTCGTGCAAGGCCTTTGCCACCATCTCGCGCCGCTCCGTATTCGTCGGCTTCTTCTCCAAGACATGCAGCGGCTCGGCGACCAGTTTTTCGACCTTCTGGCGCGGATCGAAGGAGCCGTAAGGGTCCTGGAACACCACCTGCATGTCGCGGCGCGCCGGCTTAAGCTCCGCCTCGCCCTTGCCGACGATGTCTTGCCCACGAAACCGGATCGTTCCCGATGTCGGCCCGTCCAGCGCCAACACCATGCGGGCAAGCGTGGACTTGCCGCAGCCGGAACGCCCGACCAGCGCCACCGACTGGCCGGGATCAATCGAGAACGAGACATCGTCGACGGCGCGGATCGGGGCCGCCCGCTTCAACAGCGATTTGCGGCGTCCCTGATAGTCCCGCGTCACGCGGTCTACCTGAAGAAGAGGTTTGGCAACCTGGAGCAGGGGGTTGTCTTGGCCGACCTCGTGTGTTCTGGCACGCGCCGGCACATGCGTCGAGGCCTGCGCCAGTTGTCGCGTGTAGGGATGAAGCTGTTCTGACAAGGTACGCGCCGTGTCGCCGGCCTCCATCACTTCGCCGTGGCGCAGGATGGTGATGCGCTCCGCCATTTCGGTCACCACCGCAAGGTCGTGCGAGATCAACAGCAGGCCCATGCGGTTTTCTGCGACCAGGTCGCGCAACAGGTCGAGGATCTGCGCCTGCAGCACGACGTCGAGCGCCGTCGTCGGCTCGTCGGCGATCAGCAGCTTGGGTTTCAGTGCGCAGGCAATGGCGATGACGACGCGCTGGCGCTGGCCGCCGGAAAGCTCGTGCGGATAGCGCGACAGCGGGAATTGCGCTGAGGGCAGGCCGACCCGGTCGAGCATTTTTCGCGCGCGGTCCTCGGCGTTGGCACGGCTTGCCCTGGTGTGCCAGCGTATGCCTTCAGCGACCTGCTCGCCAATGGTCTTGACCGGGTTCAGCGCCGTCATCGGCTCCTGGAAAACCATGCCGATATCGTCGCCGCGCAACGCGCACATCTGGTCTTCGTTGGCCGCGAGGATGTCGATGCCGTCGAAGGTGACGCGCCCGGTAGCGCGCGCCGCCCAGGGCAGAAGCCGCATCACAGTCAGCGCGGTAATCGACTTGCCTGAACCGGATTCGCCGACCAGTCCCATCACCTCGCCGGGCGCAACTGAGAGCTCGACATCCCTCAGGATCGGCGTGTCGCCGATCGTCAGCGACAGTTTCTCGATTTCGAGCAGGCTCATCGCTGCCGCCGCGACCGGGGATCGAGGATGTCGGCAATACCGTCGCCGAGCAGGTTCAGGCCAAGCACGGTGATTGCGATCGCCATGCCTGGAAAGATCGCCATCCACGGCGCCGCCACCATGCGGGTCTGCGCATCGAACAGCATCCGGCCCCAGCTCGGCATCGGTGGCTGTGTGCCGAGCCCGACATAGGAAAGCCCGGCTTCGGCCAGGATGCCGAGCGCGAACTGGATGGTGCCTTGCACCAGGAGCAAAGTGACGATGTTGGGCAGCACATGCTCCAGCGTGATCAGTGTTTTGCCTTTGCCGGCGGCGCGCGCGGCGAGGATGAATTCGCGCGGCCAGATCGCCAGCGCACCGGCCCTGGCGACACGGGCGAAGACCGGGATGTTGAAAATGCCGATGGCGATGATGGCGTTGAGCGCGCCCGGCCCGAAGATGGCGGTGATCATGATCGCCGACAGCAGGGCAGGGAAGGCGAAGACGAGATCGTTCAGCCGCATCACCACTTCGTCGACGATGCCGCCGCGCGCCGCCGCAAGTGCGCCGAGCGGCACGCCGACACCCATGCCGATACCGACCGCCACCAGCGCCACAGCGATCGAGTTGCGGGCGCCGACCATGATCATGGAAAGAATGTCGCGGCCGAAATGGTCGGTGCCGAACCAGTGGGCCGGCGAGGGTGCCTGGGTCTTGTCGGCGATGACCAGCCTGGTGACGTCAAAAGGCGTCCAGAAGAACGAGACAATGGCGACCGCTGCCACCACTATGGTGATGAAGAAGCCAGCGAGGAACGAGCGGTTGGTGAAGGCCTTGACGAGAATGTCGGCAAAATTTTCTTCTGGGATGTCGAAGCGCAGCGTCATTGGCGGCTTCTCAGGCGCGGATCGACGACCGCATAGGAGAGATCGACGAGCAGGTTGACCGCGATGACGGCGGCGACCAGCAGCATGACGACGCTTTCGACGACGATCAGGTCGCGCTGGGTGATCGCCTGGAACACCAGCCGGCCAAGGCCGGGCAGGTAAAAGACGTTTTCGATGATGATGGTGCCCGCGAGCAGAAAGGCGAATTGCAGGCCGAGAATGGTCAGCACCGGGATCATGGCGTTGCGCAGCGCGTGCCGCCACAGCACCGCGCGATAGGGCAGGCCCTTGGCGCGGGCGGTGCGGATATAGTCCTCGTTCAGCACTTCGATCAGCGCCGAGCGGGTGACGCGGGCGAGGATCGCCGCTTGCGGCAGAGCGAGCGCGATCGCCGGCAGGAACAGCGATTTCAGCGCCGGCCAGACGCCGGCGCTCCAACCGGGAAAACCGCCTGATGGCACCAGCCGCAGCCAGACGGCGAACAGGTAGATCAGCATCAGCGCGAACCAGAAGTTCGGCACGGCGACGCCAAGCTGGGCGGCACCCATCGCAATCGTGTCGCCTGCCCGTCCGTGCCGGCCGGCGGAAAACAGCCCGACCGGAATGGCAATGATGGTGGACAGCGCCAGCGCAATCAGCGCCAGCGGCAGCGAGACGACGACGCGCTCGCCGACCAGGTCGATGACCGGTACCGAATAGGTGTAGGAACGGCCGAAATCGAGACTCAGCAATCCGCCCGCCCAGTGCAGATAGCGCGCGGGAAGAGGCGCGTTGAGACCCATCTGGTTACGCAGCAACTCGATCTGGTCGGCGCTGGCGTTCATGCCCAGCATCAGCCGCGCCGGGTCACCGGGAATGATCTCCAGCACGGCGAAGACCACCATCGAGGCCAGAACCAGCGTGATCAGCGCGACGGCAAGGCGCTTGAGGAGATAGGCAGTCATGGTGGAAGGACCGCTGCTGCCTCACTCCGTCCACTTCACTTTGGTCAGGTCGTTGGCCTGGATCGGGGCGTTTTCCCAAAAGCCCTCGAGCTTGGCGTCCCAGACGCCGGCTTTCGGCAATTCGTAGAGGAAGCCGACCACGGCATCATCGGCCAGTATCTTCTGCGCCTCGCCCAGCAGCGTCATGCGCTTGGCCTCGTCGGAGGTGTGGTTCAGATCGGCGATGATCTTGTCGAACATCGGATTGTCGTAGTTGAAGTAATAATCCTTGCGCGAATAGATATCGATGTCGTTGGGCTCGGTGTGGGAGACGATCGTCAGGTCGTAGTCCTTCTTGGTGAAGACCTGGTCCAGCCACTGCGCCCATTCCACGGGCACGATTTCCAGCTGGATGCCGACGTCGCGAAGCTGCGACGCGATGATCTCGCCGCCAAGCCGCGCATAGGAAGGCGGCGGCAGTTTCAGTATCACCTTGAAGCCGTTCTCCAGGCCGGCTTCCTGCAAGAGTTCCCTCGCCTTCTCGACATTGTGCGGGTAGAGGCCGGTGAGGTCGACATAGGCCTTGTTGGCGGGCGACATGTGCGAGCCGATCGGCACACCCAAACCGGCCGAGGCGCCGTCGATGATCGCCTTGCGGTCGAGCGCAAACGAGATCGCCTGCCTGACCTGCAGCTTATCGAAAGGTGGCTTCTTGTTGTTGATCGCAAGGATGGTTTCGCCCTCGGTCGAGCCGATCACCACCTTGAAGCGCGGATCGCCCTGGACCTGGGCGACACTGTCGGGGTCAAAGAAAGGGAAGGCCTGAACATCGCCGGAAAGCAGCGCCGGCACCGCGGCCGCGGCATCGGGAACGATGCGGAATTCCGCCTTGTCGAGGGAGACCGGGGCACCCCAGTAGGTGTCGGACTTAATTAGCGTAATCGAGGAGCCCTTGGCCCAGTTCTGGAACCTGAACGGCCCGGTGCCGACCGGCTTTTCCTTGTTGGTGTCGGCTGTCTCCGGTGCGACGATGACCGCGTCGCCCCAGCCCATATTGTAGAGGAACGAACTTTGCGGGTTCTTCAGCGTGATCCTGACCGTCGCCGGATCGGCCGCCTCAACCGTATCGATGGCGGCGAACAGGCCCTTTTGTGCGTTGACGGAGTTGTCGGCACGGGCGCGGTCGAGCGAGAATTTCACGTCGTCGGCATTGAAGTCGGTGCCGTCATGGAATTTGACGCCGGTATGCAGCTTGAAGGTGTAGACCTTGCCGTCATCGGAAATGGTCCAGCTTTCGGCGAGATCCGGCATCACCTCGCCGCTCGGACCGATGCGGGTCAGCCCCTCGAACACATTGGCGTAAAGTACTTCATCAATTGCTGCCGCAGCACCCGCGGTCGGATCGAGATGCGGCGGTTCGAGCGTGATGCCGATGACCAGATCGGTCCGGGCGGCAAACGCCGAGGCGCCAGTGGCCAGCACCAGGCCCGCAGCTGTGAGAATGGTTTTCCACAATTTCATCGTGCAGCTCCGATATGATCAAAAAAATCCTCAAAACCCGATGGATAGAAGCGTGATTTCGCCGAGGAGTAAATTGCGTTTCGTGCTTTCCGGCAGCGCCGGCAGGAATGTTTTTCCGCCATCACCGACTACCGAGCGCCCGCGCCCCTGAGCAGCACGTTGAGCCCGATCGCCATCACCTTGGCCGATTCGACCATGTCTGATATCCCCACCCATTCGTCGGGCCTGTGGGCGAGGTCGAGAATGCCCGGGCCATAGGCGATGCAGTCGTAGATGTGGCCGATGCGGGCAATGTGCTTCTGGTCGTAGGTGCCGGGTGAAATCACGTAGTCGGGCTCGCGGTCGAATATCGCCATGATGCCTTGCGCCACCGCTTTCACCACCGGCGCATCGCGCTCGGTCATCAGCGGCAGCACCTCCATGAGATCGCGGATCTCGTAGTCGAATTTCTTGCGCTCGCGCTTCAGCCGGTCGAGGATGTCAGTCACCTCGCTTTTGACCGTGCCGAGGTCCTCTTCGAGCAGGAAGCGGCGGTCGATGGTCAGCCGGCAGGAATCGGGCACGTTGGGCGAGGGCAGGCCGGGCCGGAAATCCTCGGTCTGGCCGCCGTGGATCGAGTTGATGTTCATGGTCGAGCGCTTTGCCCCCTCGGGCACGACCGGCATGCGCGTCACCTTGCGGTCGAGCGCTGGGAACAGCTCGTCCTCGAAAGCGCTTAGCACGGCGCCCATATGGCGCACCGCGTTGTCGCCGAGGAACGGCATCGAGCCGTGCGCGATCTCGCCCTTGGTCTCGATCTCCGCCCACCACACGCCGCGATGGCCAAGGCAGATGCGGTCCTTGTTCAACGGCTCGGGGATGATGACGTGGTCGACCTTAGGCTTGGAGAAATAGCCTGATTTGGCCAGATGGGCGACGCCGCCAAAGCCGCCGGACTCCTCGTCGACCGTGCCCGATATTTCGATGGCGCCCGGAAAATCGGGGAAGACCTCCGTGAAGGCTTCGACGGCGATGATCGATGAGGCCAAGCCACCCTTCATGTCGCAGGCGCCGCGGCCATAGACCTTGCCATCCCTGACAATGCCGGCGAACGGATCGAGGCTCCAGCCGTCGCCGGCTTCGACCACGTCGATATGCGAGTTGAAATGCACGCAGGCGCCGGGCGAGCGACCATCGAAGCGGGCGACGACGTTGACGCGCGGGTAGCGATCGGTGTCGCCGGGCGTGCCTTCGGCGCGGATGAATTCGACTTCGAAACCGCGCTTCTTCAGCCGCGCTCCGACGTATTCGGCGCATGGCCGGTAGGCTTCGCCGGGCGGATTGATGGTCGGAAAGCGGATCAGGTCAGCGGTCAACGCGACCAGATCGTTGACCCGATCATCGACCGCTTTCAGGAGCCGTTCACTCATTTTGTTCATTCGGTGAATTGAGCAGGCAACGACGCGCTTTGGCAAGCCTGTTGTCGTTACGGCAACTATCACGGGAAATCGTTCAAATTCGCTGCTTTGGATTGGCGAATTCGTCAAGGAGTATGTGGTTACCTCACTTGCCATTTAGAAAATCAAGAATAGCGTGAAGGCAGGCAGGCAAGGGCAATCAAAGGGGTTTGATCGCATGAAAAAAGACCGTTCTCATGGCAGCGTTACTGGTGACGATGCTGTTCGGTTCTTCGGTCGAGGGCTGGGCAGCCAAGCTGGTTGCCAGGATCGACGTGTCATCGCAGACGATGACTGTAAGATACGGTCAGGCGGTTTACCGATGGCGCGTATCCACGGCGCGCAAGGGTTATATCACGCCGCGCGGCAGCTACCGGCCGCAACGAACGGCACGGATGTGGTATTCGCGCAAATATGACATGTCGCCGATGCCTCATTCGGTGTTCTACCGCGGCGGCTATGCCATCCATGGCACGGGCGCGGTGAGATCTCTCGGACGCCCGGTCTCGCATGGCTGCGTCCGGCTGCACCCAACCAATGCCGCCGCTTTCTATTCGATGGTGCGGCAAGCCGGATTCCGCAACACGCGGATCGTCGTGACCAACTAACTTTAGGTGGTTGCAAGCTCGCGGTTCCTACAAGAAGTCAGAACGGGCGCTTCTTGTGAAGCGACGCCGGCTTTTCCGCTCTGAACCAATTCGTCGGGGAAAGTGGGAGCACTATTTACGTGGGCGAGCTTTGGGCAGAATATACCGGGTGGGAGGAAGCATTCGGAATCCCTGAATAGTGCGCCTGAACGGCTTCCGACCGTTGGTTGCAAGGGAGGATAATCATGAAACGCATTTTCTCGCTCGCGGCGGGTGCCGCGGCGTTATCGCTCGGCGTATCGAACGCCTACGCACAATCGGGCGGCGTCGATAAGGCGGTCGGCGGCTACAGCTTCGAAGAAGCCGCAAAGGAGGCCCCCGGTACCAAGGACTTCCATTCGGCCGATGGTCACCTCACATTCGCTATCGTGACACACACTGCCGGCAATGGCTTCTTCGATCCGGTCTACGTCGGCGCGACAGTCGCCGGCAACATGATCGGCGCCAAGGTTCTGCTGCTCGGCTCGGAATCGCCGACCGACGACCCTGCCCGCGAGATCGAAATCCTGAACCAGATCGTGCAGGATCCGACGATCGACGGGCTGATCATGACAACGCCCCAGGTCGGCGCCTATAACGACATCGTCAAGGCCGCGGAGGCGAAGGGCATACCGGTCGCTACGACCAATTCCTTTGACGGCACGCTCCTCAACCGCAGCAGCATCGGCCACACCGGCCAGGACGCCTCCGCTGCCGCAATCGCCGGCGAGGCGCTCGTCAAGTGCCTCGCGGACAAGGGTATCGAGAAGGGTTCGATCGTCCTGCCGTCGTCGACCGCAATGGGCAACATCGAGGTGAACAACCGCGTCACTTCGGCTTTCAACGCCATCGTCAAGGGCTTGAAGGATGCCGGCAAGCTCGATGCCTTCAAGGTCGACGCGGGTCCGGAGAACACCGGTATCGACACCAATCCGAATGACCCGGTGAACGGCATCGTGACGCTGTTCGAATCGCGAGGCGACGTCGTTGGCGCGTTCGCCGGCAACAACGTGTTCACGCCGGCGCTTGCCAAGGCCGTCGCTCAGACCGGACTGACCGGCAAGATCTGCGCCTACGGTTTCGACCTGGGCCCGGCCCAGCAGGATGCGATGAAGAGCGGCGATCTGACCGGCGCGCTCGGGCAGCAGCCCTTCTTGCAGGGCTTCTGGCCGGTCATGCAGCTCTATCTGGAGATCGATCGCGGTATCGCGGCGGCCAACCTCGACACACGTGCCCAACTGGTGACGAAGGAGACCGTCGAGGACGTCGGCAAGCGCTTCGAGAACTGAGTCCGCTCGGAAGGTCTGAAATCATTGCGGGAGGGCGCAAGCTCTCCCGCAAATGCGGCAGCAGGGAAATCGACCAGAAGAAACCATGGCGCTTACCGCGACCACATCGCTCGGCCGTGCGCCGTCCCAGATTGTCGGCGGCTGGGAGGTGGGGCTCGTTGCCTTGCTTTTGCTGCTCTATCTCGGCGGCGCTCTCGTCAATCCCGCGTTCTTCGGGTCGACAGGGGCGTTTCACTCGCTGCTCCGCGACACCTCGCGGGTCGCCATCATCGCGGTCGGAGTGACCTTCGTCATCGTCAACAAGGACCTCGATCTTTCGGTCGGCTCAACTTACGGCCTAGTCGCCGTCGTCTTCGCCAGGCTGTTCGCGCCGAGCTTCCTCGACCTCGGCGTCGTCACGTCGGTGATCCTCTGCGTGCTTCTCGGCACGGTGATCGGGCTGATCAACGGCGTGCTCGTCACCATCCTGAAGGTGCCGGCGTTCATCGCCACGCTGACGATACTTTTCATCGGCCGCGGCTTCGTGCTGGCGCTCACTCACGGCCAGGCGATCTACTATCCTGCCAAGGCGACCGGCTATCCGCTTTTTTTTCACCTCGGCGAGACTAACCTCCTCGGCTTCAACAACCAGATCGTGATCTTCGTCGTTGTCGCTGTGATCGGCGCCTATGTGCTCGCCAAGACGCGCTGGGGCTACGAGACCTTCGCCACCGGCGGCAACGAGCAGGCGGCGTCCTATGCCGGCATCCCGACCAACTGGGTGCGCATCCGAGCCTTCCTGATCTCCTCGCTCTGCGCGGCGCTAGCCGGCTTGATGTCAGCTGCCCAGGACAAGGGCGTGACGCCCCTCTACGGCGTTAGCGGTGAGCTGACCGTCATTGCCGCCGTGATCATCGGCGGCGCCTCGATCCTCGGCGGCCGCGGCCGGGTCGCCGGATCCTGCCTTGGCGCCCTGCTGGTGGTGCTGCTCGACAAGGTGCTGCGCGAAGGCTGGCCGATCACGCGCACCATCAAGATCGGCGACGAGGAGATCACGGTCAACGCCGTTTTCTCGCTACCGGTCGGCGCGGTGCCGGTGTTCCTCGGGCTGCTGCTCGTCGTCGCGGTGCTCATCGAGCCCTATCTCATCCGCCGCCAGGTGGCAGGGCGCCTCTGGGCCTGGCTCCGCGGCCAGCCGCCGCCACCGGCCTACGAGATCGGCGGCATCGCGATCGAGGGGGTGCAGACCAAGGGGGCGATGGCGACCGACATGGCGCTGTCGGCCAGCGGGTTGGGCAAGTTCCTCGCCCGGCGCGACGCGCTCGCCATCATCCTGACCGCGCTCCTGTGGCTGACCGGCCTCGCGCTCCGGCCGGACTACTGGTGGAACCTGTCCAACAGCTTCGCGATCCTGCTCAACTACACCGAGCTTGCGCTGATCACCATCGGGCTCACCTACGTCATCGCCGCCGGCGATATCGACCTCTCCGTCGGGGCGGTGCTCGCCCTCGCCGGCAGCACCGCCGCCTATTTCCTCAAGGTCCTTGGCGCCGACCCCGTGACCGCCGTGGCGATGGGCCTGCTCGCGGGCATGTGCGCCGGCCTCGTCAACGCGATCGTCACCGTCGGCTTCAAGCTGCCGGCCTTCATCGCCACGCTCGGCATGTTCTACATCGCCCGCGGCCTCGCCGCCTGGTTCGTCGCCGGGCAGCAGCTCACCGGCTGGCCCGAGGGCTACAACCTGCTTGGCCGCAAGGTGAACGACATCCTGCTGCACTACCGCATCTCGCTGCCGGACGGGCTGCTGCGCTCGATCGCCGAGGTGGTGAGCGTCCAGACCATCTGGATGCTGTTCGTCGCCGTCATTGCCGGCGTCGTGCTTGCCTACATGCCGTTCGGGCAGAAGGTCTATGCGACCGGCGGCAACATTCGCGCCGCCGCTTATGCCGGTATCAACACCAACCGGGTGCGGTTCCTCGCGCTTATGCTGGCGGCGCTCTGCGCGACAATGGCCGGGATCATCAACGTCGCCTACTTCCGCAGCTTCAACCCGGTGGCCGGCCAGTTCCGCGAGCTCGACGCCATCGCTTCGGTGATCATCGGCGGCGGTTCGATCTTCGGCGGCTACGGCACCGTGATCGGGGCGCTTGCCGGGGCGGCGGTAATCACCCTGATCCGGGCGCTGCTGCAGCTCAACGTCCAGGGCTTCACCATGCCGCAGCACTGGATCAACGTCTTTATCGGCGGCATCCTGATTGTGGCGGTGCTGATCGACATCTGGGTGCGCCAGGCCAACATCTTCGGCCGCCTGCGGGCGCGCCTCGCGCGGCGCACAAGAACGGCGGAGACCACCCATGCGTGACCCGACCACGCCTGCACCGATCGTAGAAATGCGGGGCATCGAAAAAGCCTTCGGTGCGGTGCAGGCGCTCCGCAACGTCGACCTCGTGCTCTATCCCGGCGAGATCCTGGGCCTCGTCGGCGACAACTCGGCCGGCAAATCGACGCTGATGAAGATCCTGACCGGCGCCTACCAGCGCGACGCCGGCGAGGTCTTCGTCGCCGGGCAGCCGGTGCACTTCAAGAGCCCGCACGAAAGCCGTGACGCCGGCATCGAGATGATCTACCAGGATTTCGCTCTTTGCGGGAATATGGATGTTGGTCAAAACATCTTTCTTGGTCGTTGGCCGCGCAGGGGCGTTTTCATCAATCGGCGGAAAATGTACGCGGAAGCCGACAGCGTGCTGAAGCGGCTCAAGGTCGACGTGAACTCCGTCTATCAAAAGGTCGAGAGCCTGTCGGGCGGTCGCCAGCAATCTGTGGCGATTGCCCGCGCAATCTCCTTCCAGCCCCGCGTGGTGATCCTCGACGAGCCGACCGCCAATCTCTCGGTGATGGCGACCGAGCGGCTGCTCGAGACCATGCTGGAACTGAAAAAGCAGGGCGTTGCCCAGATCATCATCTCCCACCGCCTCGTTGACATCTTCGCTGTGGGCGACCGCGTGATGGTGCTGAAACGCGGCGAGAACGTCGGCGATCGCTACATCAAAAACACCGACGAGCATGAGGTCCTCGAGATCATCGTCTCCGGCACGCGAGAGCACGCACTTACGGCCGATGAGGCGAGGCTTTGACCGATCAGCTTCACTTTTCTCCAGGCCCTTTCATTGCGGACGTGCTTAATGATTGGGGTGAAACTTGCCGCGCCGAAAGACCGAAACTTGAAACAAGCTGTCAGGCCGCCATCGAGCGATCCGGCCGAAACAAAAAACCCGCCTCAGCGGGCGGGTCGTCGGATCAACATTATGCTTAAATTCCTAGCATAACTGCCGTCACCTGTCAAGTCGAAACCAACCCACAGTTGCAGGGCAATCGGTTCACGCCTGCGCTGCCTCCCATTGTCCTGCCGCTCAGGCGGCTTCGCCGCGCTGTCTCGCCCGTTGACGCTTTCTGCGCGGGCCGCTGATCTCCCACCTTTTGTGGAACCACATCCACTGGCCGGGATCCTCGCGCACCCAGCGCTCGACCACGTCGTTGAGCAGCTGGGTGGTGGCATGGACGTCGACACTGCCGCCGGCGGTGCGCGGCAAGGTCAGTTTGTCCTCGATCTCGAGCCGGAAGCGGTTGCCCGGCAAGCGCACGCAGCGCGCCGGATAGACATCGCAATCATAGTGCCGCGCCAGGGTGCCCAGAACCCGGTTGCTCTCGCATGGGCGGCCGAAGAATGTTGTTTCTAGCCCGCTCGAGAATTTCTGGTCGACGAGAACGCCGATATTACCGCCTTTCTCAAGGATCGCCGCCAGCGCGAATGAAGCGCCGGTCGAAGAGGGCAGAAGCGACCCCATGGTCGAGCGGCGAGTCGAGAGGATGTAGTCGGCGAGGTAAGGGTTGTTGGGCGGGCGAAACAGCGCCGTGATGTTCATGCCGAAAGTGGCTGCCGCCACCGGAAGCAGTTCGAAGTTGCCGAGATGCCCGGTGAAGATGATATGCGGCTTTTGTTCCTCGGCGATATGCACGAAGTGCTCGACCCCCTTGACCTCGACGCGGCCCGGTTTCGTCGCGGCGGGATCGTAGTCGAACAGGGCGTCGAGAAAGATGTATTCCGCAGCGAGGCGGGCCATGTTGCCCCACATGTCGGACGCGATGGCCTGGATCTCGCTGTCGCTCTTCTGGGGATAGGCGTTGCGCAGATTGGCGATGGCGACGTTATGGCGTCCCACCCACGGACCAATGCGGCGGGCGGCGCGGTCGGCGAAATTGAGCGCGCTGTCGACCGGCAGCAGACGCAGCAGCCAAATCATCGTCATCGCGGCGCGCGCAAGCAGCCAGTAGTTGAACTGGCGCAGCCGCCTGCCATGGCGGAACGCCAAGTCCCGGCGGAGCTTCTTGAAGGCGTTGCCGACCATTCCTAGCCCATGATGTTTTTAGACAGCAACATCACGGTCAGCCGACGCGCAGGATGATCTTGCCGAACACGTCACGGCCTTCCATGCGCTTCAGCGCGGCCTCGATGTCGCCGAAGCCGACTTCGGTGTCGATAACCGGAGAAACCAGCCCTGCCGCCATTTTCTGCATGGCGTCTGCCATGTTTTCCATGCGGCAACCGAAGGAGCCGAGCAGCTTCAGCTGCTGCTGGAACAATTGCATCAGATTGATCTGCGTCGACACGCCCGAAGTCGAGCCGCAGGTCACCAGGCGGCCGCCGCGTTTCAGGCACAGCATAGAGGCTGCAAAGGTGTCGGCGCCGACATGCTCGAAGACGACATCGACGCCCTTCTTCTTCGTCAGCTTGCGCACGACGCCTTCGAAACGGTCCTCGCGATAGTTGATGACATGGTCGGCGCCAAGCGCGGTCGCCTTGTCGATCTTGTCGTTTGAGCCAACCGTGGTGATCACGGTGCAGCCCATTTTCTTCGCCAGCTGGATCGCGGCGGAGCCGATGCCCGAGCCGCCGGCATGGATGAGGATGATTTCGCCGGGCTGCAGCCTGGCATTGTCGAACAGCATGTGTTCGACCGTGCCGAAGGTGACGGGCGCGACGGCCGCGCCAATGTCCGTCACGCCGGGAGGGGCAGGGACCAGCAAGCGCGCCGGCAGGTTTATCTTCTCTTGCGCAAAGCCATCGAGATGAAAGCCGTGAACGCCCGAGACATGTTCGCAGAGATTGTCGCGGCCTTCGCGGCAGGCACGGCAAAGCCCGCAGGTGCGCGCACCATAGATCGAGACCAGCTGCCCGGGTACAAGGCTGGAAACGCCGGGGCCGACCGCCTCGACCTCGCCGGAGGCTTCGGCGCCGACGACCAGCGGCAGCTTGCGCTTGGCGAAGGCCATGCCGCGCCAGCCCCAGACGTCGATATGGTTGAGCGCCACGGCCTTGATGCGCAGCGTCACTTCGCCCAGCGCAGGCTGCGGCGGAGGCGGCAGGTCCACCGTTTCAAGGCGGCGGTCCTCGATAAGTTGCAATGCGCGCATTGAGCCTGTCGGTTCTGTTGAGCGGGAAAAGGCTCGCTTAGACTGGTTCCCGCGCCATGACAAGGCAGGTATTCTGGCCGCCGAAGCCGAAGGAGTTCGACAGCACCGTGCCGACCTCGGCGTTGCGCTTCTGGTTCGGCACCACGTCGAGCACGATCGCCGGATCGGGATTGTCGTAATTGATGGTCGGCGGGATGACGCTTTCGCGCATGGTCATCAGCGAAAACGCGGCCTCGACGGCGCCGGCCGCGGACAGCGTATGGCCGATCATCGATTTGTTCGACGAGATCGGCATCGAGCCGATCCGCTCGCCGAACACGGTCGACAGCGACAGGTGCTCCATCTTGTCGTTTTCCGGCGTCGAGGTGCCATGGGCGTTGACATAATCGATCTCGTCTTCGCGCAAGCCGGCATCGGCGAGGGCGGCGCGAACCGCCGCGATTGCCGGCGAGCCGTCCGGCTTCGAGCGGGTGCGGTGGAAATCGTCGGCCTTCTCGCCGCAGCCGCGCAGGATGCCGAGAATGGTCGCGCCGCGGGCCAGTGCGGCCTGCAGCGATTCCAGCACAAGCGCGCCCGAGCCTTCGGCCAGCACGAAGCCGTCGCGATCCTTGGAAAACGGCTTCGACGCCTTTTCGGGGATGTCGTTATGCGTGGAGAGCGCGGAAAGCAGCGAGAAACGGATCAGCGCCTCGGCCGTCGCCGAGCCGTCGGCGCCGATCGACAGCGCCCTGTCGCATTCGCCGCGGCGGATCGCCTCGACGCCGAGCTGGATCGAGGTGGCGCCCGAGGCGCAGGCCGTCGACAGCGTGATCGGCAGGCCGCGCGTCCCAAAGCGGTCGGCGAGCCGGTCGGCGATCGAACCGAACTGGGTGGTCTCGAAGACGTCGAGTTCCTTCAAGCCGCGCGCCACCCGAAGCAGCCGTTCGGCGCCGATGTCGTGCTTGTCGGAATTGTAGAGCGAAAAGCGCTCGCTCCAGTCGAGTTCGACCGGCGGCGAGGCGAGGAAAAGCGGCCCGCCGAAAGCGCCCGAATTAAGGCCGGCTTCGGCCACGGCTTCCTGCGCGGCGATCTCGGCGAGATCGTAGGTAAGAAGGCTGGCGCCCTTGGAACTCGACGGCAGGAAATCGACCATGCCGGAGATGCGGGTGTTCAGATGGTCGACCGGAAAACGGGTGATCGGATGGATGCCGGACTTGCCCGCGGTGAGCGCTGCCCAATTATCGGCCTTGCCGACGCCCAGCGACGTCACCACGCCGATGCCGGTGACGGCGACGATCGGCCTGCCCATGTGGTCGTTCAGATTGGCCATACTTTTATCCCTGACACCCTCTAGGCGACGTTGACCAACGCCATGCCCTCGAATTGGTGATAGCCGATCGCCGTTGCAAGGACGGTCCTGGGAACGCCGTTGAACGGCTTCTCGGTGGCGGGGTCAAAAGCCGGGTAGGCGGCCTTGCGTTCGACAGCAAGTGCCGCCAGCGCCACGGCGAAGGGAAACTGCGCTTCCTTCATGTGGCCGGTCAGCGTCGAAAAGCCACGTGCGGCAAACGCCGGATTGGCGTCGAGCGCCGATTTCTCGGCGGCAGTAGCGGTATGGGCACCCGATGCGCCCGAAATCGTCAGCAACTCGCCGTTCGGCAATGCCGCCTGCCTGAGCAGCGCGGCAATCTCGGCGTCGAGTTCGCCCTGCCGGCGTTTTGCGCGTCCGGATATGACCGGGCCGAGTTCGGCATAGATCTTTCGCCCGCGGCTGATCGCATGTTCGCGCTGTTCCAGGACGAGAAACGCCCCGCCTGATCCAGTCACCACGCCACCGCCTTCGGCGCCCTGTCTCTGCCAGACTGGCTGCCAGGGGCCGCGATGCAGATAGCCGGCCAATTCATAGCCAAGCAGCATGTCGGAATGTTCGGTCTGGAAGGCGCCGCCGACCAGTATATGCGTCGATTGCCCGGAGCGGATGCGCGCGGCGGCCGTCTCGACGGCGGCGACGCCGGCACCTTCCTCGCCCATGAAGGTGCGCGACGAGCCGGTCACCTTGTGGACGATCGAGATGTTGCCGGCGAGCAGGTTGGAAAGCTGCGCCAGAAACAGCGTCGGCCGCAATTCGGTGGTCAGTTTCTCGTTGAGCAGCACGTCGCGGTCGTTGCGGCTTTCCGAAGCGGCGAGAATGTCGGCGTCGACCGCCTCGTCGCGCTCGCCGCCGCCGGCAGCCACCACCATGTCCATGGTCGTGCAGAGTTCGTCATTGCCTTTGATGCCGGCATCGTCGAGCGCCATGCCGGCGGCGTAGGTGCCGAGCCGCTGCCAGGTTTCCATCTGCCGCTGGTCGCCGCGCTTGGCGATCTGCAGGTTCCAGTCGATCTCCGGCAGCGGGTGAACGGTGTAGGGCGAGAAGCGCGATGTTTCGAGCACGGGTTCCAGGCCGGGTTGGGCGAGTTTGCGCCAATGCGCATCCGGACCTTCGCCCAGCGAAGAGACAAGGCCGATGCCTGATATGACGACGTGGTGGGGGCTCATGGGCGATGGGTCATGGGGCGGCTGTCGTGGCTCAGGCTTGAAGGCGCAACAAGATCGCGGGCTGAACCATTTCAGGCGTTCTTGGCCGCGACCAGAGCGTCGATCTTGGCGCACAGGTTCTTCATGACGAAGTAATCGTCGGTCGACGCCTTGCCGTCATTGACCTCTTGCGTCCACTTTTCCAGCGGCACCTTGATGCCGAATTCCTTGTCGATGGCAAAGACGATGTCGAGGAAGTCGAGGCTGTCGATGCCGAGATCGTCGATAGTGTGGCTTTCAGGGGTGATCGTGTCGATATCGATCTCACTGGTGTCGGCGATGATCTTGGCGACTTTGTCGAACGTGGTGGACAAGGGCTTTTCCTTCGGTTGCGGGCGGAATCTGTCCGCATGTGTTTGCGCGCTGTCTAATCGGTTTTTCCGGGCAGGAAAAGGCCTGAACGCCGGGCGCAGATGGGATACCCACTTCGTAAACGCAAGAAAGTGCCGTTGGCGCCCTCCCGGCGATATGCCGCAACCATCCGCTTTCTACCATTGTATGTACCAATGTACCATGGTACGGAAAAGTATGACCATACAACGCGTGCAGACCGGGGTGCGCCTGGAAAAAAGACTGGTGAAGGTGCTCAAGGCCTTGGCCGAGCACCGCGACATGAGCCTGGGTGACCTAATCGAGGGCATCGTGCTGCATGCCTTCGAAGGCCAGACGCCGTTTTCCCCGGCGACCCTGGAAACGATCGGCCAATTGAAGCGCATCTACGGAATGGAGCTTGGCGCAGCGGACAGCCACCGTTTGGCGGAAACGAACGGAGAGGGGGATGACGAACCATCTTGAGCGCAGCCACAGCATCGTGCTTTCGGGGCCGGTCGACCGCGTCTTCCCACTGTTCACGCCGATCGGAGAGACCCTGTGGGTGGACGGCTGGAACCCGGAGTTTCTGCATCCGCAGGACGGGGAGACGCGCCAGGGCATGGTCTTCCGGACCGCTCATGGTGATGAGACCACGCTCTGGGCCTGCACGGACTGGGACCCCGTGGAGCATCGCATCCGCTATATCAGGGTGACGCCGGATTCGCGTTTCGGATTTGTCGAGGTGGCTTGCCGGCCGGCCGCTGATGCAGGCACGGAGGCGTCGATTGGCTACACGTTCACTGCCCTGAACGCGGCAGGAAGATCGTATCTGTCCGAACTGACGGAGGAGGCATTCGCGCACATGATCGAGGGATGGAAGCTCCGTATCGACGCTTGGCTGCTAGCGTGAAAATCTAACGCAAGGTAGCGGGTGGTTAGCGGTCATCCGCATTGGTTGCTGGAACGAGCCAGATGCGCCAGGACCGGACAATCCGCTATCGGATGCTTTCCCGTGTAGCGAACGCGAACGTCCGTTCAGGGCAGCGAGCGGCGCGATCGAATTTGCCACAGCTGCGCATCGTGCAGATGTCGATTCCGGCCACGACGCGCAGTATTTACCTTAACGTGGGAGAAGTAGAGAGACATTGACACGAGGTGCGAAAAAGCAACGCCAATACAGCTGATTGGTTACGACATAGGTACTCTCGCAGATATGGTATTGGCCGTCCGGGGATTCCTGTACACGGTCCCGTGGGATGGTGAAATTATGTGGCAAATAAGTGTAACCACCGTCTATCCTGGACCGCACCGAAGACCGAGGTATGGCGCGGCAATCAGAACCACCGCAACACTTGAATTTCGTCTGTGGGTCAATCCTGCCTTCGTACCAATCATGGGCGTTAGCGGCTGTTGCGGTGGCGATACACATTGCCGTGAAGATTAATCTTCGCATGGCATTCCTCAAGCATTTGGCAGGCGCTGCTCATTCGGACGTCCATGTATATTAGCGTTCCATTAAAAATACCATTAGCCTCCGACTGGCTAACGCAGCTCCAGCAGCGACGCTCGCAGCTGAACGACCGCATTGGGTCTCGGCTTCCCCTTCAGCTTTCTCCGAAGGCGGAGAAGGGTCGAACCCGGTATTCCGCTTAGGGTACCAGCGCTGGATTTTCACCACTAGCGAACGTTTGAACCGGCTCCGGCGCAGGTTAGAAGGTGACGCGGCCGAGCACGCGCAGGCCGTCGCCTTGCGGCTCGACGATCACGGCTTCGCCTTCGCGCGGCGAGATGCCGGTGAGGGCCATTATGTTCTCCAGATGGGTGACCATGACCACATTGTCGGAGCCGGAATAATTGCGGATCTCGTTCATGATCGCCTCGAGCTGGGCGGCTTTCTCGCTCGCGTCTGTCTTCAGCAGGTCAAGCGGCGCGAACGGTTCGGGTTCCGCCCTGAAAGCGATGCGGGCCGTGTCGAGGCAACGGCAATAGCGGCTGGACAGCATGCGCTCGATTGGCGCGGCGCGCGCGGCGAACAGCGCGCCGATCTTGCGCGCCTGCTGCTTGCCGCGCACCGAGAGGTTGACCTGGGTCGCGCATTTCTCGATGTCGAAATTCGCCGGATCGGTGGTGCCGGTGACCATGGCATGGCGAAGCAGCACCACATGTCCACCGTCGCGCAACAGCGCCCAGCCGGCTTCAGTCGCATGGGCCGACGCGGGAGTGACGAGCAGCAATAGCGCCAGCATAAATCGAAGCATCAGACGTCCTTTTTCGGTCACCGGAGGTGAGTCCGGTGACCGCCTATAGGGACGGCAAAGCCGGCTGAAAAACAAGGCACGACCAATCCCGGCTGTTTGCGAAAACAGACCGCTTCGTAAGACGGAGCGATTGCGCTGCAATCCCGGCTCGCCTATCAGGAGAAAAATGTCTCCACTCATCGAAACCGTCCTTTTTGTCTTCGGCCTTGTCGCGCTCGGCTATCTCGCCGGGCTCACCGGCTATCTGAAGGCCGAGGCGGGCGAGGCCATCGCTGAATTCGCCGTCGGGGTGGCGATGCCGCTGCTTCTGTTCCGCACCATGGTCAACGCCGATTTCCACGGCACCGCGCCCTGGTTGTTTTGGGGAGCCTATTTCGCGGCCGCCGCAGTGACGTGGACCGCAGGCCACTTGGTCATCACGCGGGTGTTCGGGCGCGATGCGCGGGCCGGGGTAGTCGGCGGCGTGTCGTCGGCTTTTTCCAATCTCGTCCTGCTCGGCATCCCGTTCGTCCTCGGCACATTCGGGCCAAATGGATTCGAAGTGCTGTCGCTGCTGATTTCCGTGCATCTGCCGACGATGATCATGGCGTCGATCATCCTGTTTGAAATCTTTGGCCGCGGGGACGAGCACGTGCATCCGGTGCGCATCATCCGGCGTTTCTTTCGAAAGCTTTTCTCCAATCCGCTGATCGTCGGCATCCTGGCCGGATGGGTATGGCGTATCACCGGGCTGCCACTGCCGGCGCTGGCCGTGCGGCTGGTCGATGCGTTGGCCAACATCGCCGGACCGGTCGCGCTGTTTGCCATGGGGCTTGGCTTGTGCCGTTTCGGCATCTCCGGCAACGTGCGGCCGGCGCTGGCACTGTCGGCGCTGAAGCTGTTGCTGATGCCGGCCGTTGCACTCGGCCTGGTCTGGCTGTTTGGCCTGCCGCCGCTGTCGGCGAAAGTGGCGGTCGTGGCGGCCGCGCTGCCATCCGGGGTCAATTCCTACCTGATTGCGACGCAGTTCAACACCGGCCAGGCACTGGCATCGAACCAGATGACCATTGCCACCGCCTGCGCGGTCGTCACCACGGCGTTCTGGCTGACGGTGGTCGTGCACGTGTTTGGATAGCAGCGCGTTTGGATAGCAATTCGGGCGCAACTTGGCCTCGCCTTGAGCTGGCCCAAATCCTATATGCCATCTTGCGATTGATTGCGGAGCTTGCCCTAGGTAAAGAGCAGTGGCTCCAGGCGTGCCGGTATCGATGCCATTGCGCACGCCCACCAAAGAAATCCAGATAGCGGCCCGTCAGCGCGCCGAACGGAGGCTAGACCATGCTTCAGAAAACCAGCCATTTCATGCGCCAGGCCAACCTCATCAATGGCGAGTGGGTGCAGGCCGACAGCGGCCAGACGATCGACGTCAACAACCCGGCCACCGGCCTCAAGATCGGCACCGTGCCGAAGTCGGGCAAGGTCGAGACGCGCCGCGCCATCGAAGCCGCCGACGCCGCTTTCCAGACATGGCGCAAGACCACCGCGCTCGAGCGTTCGAAGCTGTTGCGCAAGCTGCATGACGCGATGATGGACAATCAGGATGTGCTGGCCGAGCTGCTGACCATCGAGCAGGGCAAGTCGCTGTTCGAATCGAAGGGCGAGATCGGTTCGGCCGCCTCCTACATTCTGTGGTTCGCCGAAGAAGGCCGCCGCACCTATGGCGATGTCGTGCCGTCGCCCTGGGCGGACCGCCGCATCCTGGTGACCAAGGAGCCGGTCGGCGTCATCGCCGCCATCACGCCGTGGAATTTCCCGTCCTCGATGCTGGCCCGCAAGCTCGGCCCAGCACTTGCCGCCGGCTGCACCGCGGTCGTCAAACCGGCCTCGCAGACGCCTTATTCCGGCCTCGCCTGGGGCGCGCTCGCCGAGGAAGTCGGCTTCCCCAAGGGCGTCATCAACATCCTGACCGGTGCCGCCGGCGAGATCGGCGACGAAATCTGCGCCAACCCGCTGGTCAAGAAGATCACCTTCACCGGCTCGACCGAGGTCGGCAAGATCCTGATCCAGAAGTCGTCCGTCACCGTCAAGAAGGTGTCGATGGAGCTCGGCGGCAACGCGCCGTTCCTCGTCTTCGACGACGCCGACATCGAGCGCGCCGTTGCTGGCGCAATCACCGCCAAATACCGCAATTCCGGCCAGACCTGCGTCTGCACCAACCGCTTCCTGGTTCAGGCTGGCATCTACGACAAGTTCGTCGAAAAGCTCGCCGCCGCCAGCAACGAGCTGAAGGTTGGCTCCGGCCTCGAAGACGGCGTGCAGCAGGGGCCGCTGATCGACGAGAAGGCAGTTGAGAAGGTCGAGGAACTGATCGCCGACGCCACCGCCAAAGGCGGCAAGGTCGTCGCCGGCGGCAAGCGGCACGCGCTCGGCGGTTCGTTCTTCCAGCCGACGGTGATCGCCGATGCGACGCCGAAGATGCGCTTCATGAAGGAAGAGATCTTTGGCCCGGTCGCGCCGGTGTTCAAGTTCGAAACCGAAGAGGAAGCCGTGGCACTCGCAAACGACACCGAATTCGGCCTCGCCTGCTATTTCTACACCGGCGATCTCGGCCGCGCCTTCCGGGTCATGGAAGGGCTGAAATACGGCATGGTCGGCGTCAATGAAGGCCTCATCACCACGCCTGAGGCGCCGTTCGGCGGCGTCAAGGAATCGGGCCTCGGCAAGGAAGGCGGACATCAGGGCATCGAGGATTATCTCGACACCAAATATGTTTGCATCGGGGGCCTCGGCCTCTGATTGGGCAGGATCTGTTGACTGTCAATGGACCCAAGCCGGCCCGAGAGGCCAGGCGGGAATCGATCAACCAACTGGCGCTTCGGGCATGGCGATGAAGGACGGCGAGGTCTTCGGCACGACGCAAGCGGGCGACGCCGTCCGCCGCTTCACCATCCGCGGCGGCGGCCTCACCGCCAATATCATCGGGCTGGGCGCCATCATCCAGGATCTGCGCCTGGCCGGCCACGATGCGCCGCTGGTGCTCGGCTATAACAATTTTGAGCCCTATGAAACGGATACCGCCTTCTTCGGCGCCGTCGTCGGACGCTACGCCAACCGCATCCGCGATGGCCGCTTCACCATCGCCGGCCAGCGCTACCAGACCGAGCGCAACTTCCTCGACAAACACACGCTGCATGGCGGCTCGCAAGGTTTTTCGCACCGGCCATGGGAGGTTTCGCTGCATGGCAAGGATTTTGTCACGCTGACGCTGCATGATCCCGACGGCTCGATGGGCTTTCCCGGCGCACTCGACGTGACCTGCACCTATAGGCTGAAAATCCCCGGCACGCTCAGTGTCGAGATGACCGCCACCTGCGAGGAGCCGACGCTGTGCAACCTCACCCAGCATTCCTATTTCAACCTCGATGACGGCGGCGCCGGCGATATCCTCGATCATCGGCTGATGCTGAACGCCGGCGCCTATCTTCCGGTCGATGGCGACCTGATTCCGACCGGCGTCGTGAAGCCGGTCGACGGCACGCCGTTCGATTTCCGCCAGGCGCGGCCGCTGCGCATGGAGAGCGAGGGCAAGCAGCTCCCCTACGACCAGAATTTCTGCCTTGCTGCGACGCGCGGGCCGCTCAAGCTGGCGTCATGGGCGCAAGGAGCGTATTCCGGAGTCGAGATGGAGCTCTGGACCACGGAACCCGGCGTCCAGCTCTATACCGGCCAATATTTGGCGCCGCCTTCGCCGGGGCTCGAGGGACGTCATTACAAGGCGTTTTCGGGCTTCTGCCTGGAGCCGCAGGTCTGGCCGGACGCGCCGAACCGGCCGTATTTCCCGCAAGCCACGCTATGGCCGGGCCAGATATACCATCATGTGACGGAATACCGGTTCCGACTGCCTGGCGCCTGACGCACGGAGCTGCAACGGCATGGCAACGGCCTTCTTTATCACTCACCCGGAAGTTTCCGTTGATCCCGCCATGCCAGTTCCAGCCTGGCGGCTGTCAGACCGCGGCGTCACCCGAATGAGGGCTTTCGCGGGCTGTGCGGTGCTGTCCGGCCTGACGTCCATCTGGTCGAGCTCCGAGGCCAAGGCTATTGAAGCGGCTGGCCTGCTGGCGGCGGGATTTGGTTTGCCCGTTCAAGTGGATGCGCACCTTGGCGAGAACGACCGCTCCGCGACCGGTTTCCTTCCACCGGTCGATTTCGAACGAGTTGCTGACGCCTTCTTCGCCAATCCACATGAGAGCGTTTGCGGATGGGAGCGCGCGCTCGATGCCCAGGATCGCGTAGCGAGGGCCGTGTTTCGCGTTCTTGCGACCCATCACGACGGCGACATTGCTTTCATCTCGCATGGCGGCGTTGGTACGCTCTTGCTTTGCAAGCTGCTGAATGCGCCGGTTTCGCGCAGTCGGGATCAACCGTTCCAAGGTCATTTCTTCGCTTTCGACTTGCCAGGTTGCAAGATCATCCACGAATGGCAGCCGATCGCCGAGCGTTAACCTCAACCTTTCCCTGCAGAATTGGGGCCTTTAATACAAAGCGCCAGCGAACGAATGGAAGCAGAAACAATGACGGAATTAACTGCGTGAATGGTGACGATAACGATCGGATGCTGTTTGCGACCGCGCTGGCGCGGCGCGGCGGCGAGCTCGGCCTGCAATATTTCCGACAACTGGAGACACTCACAATCGAGAGCAAGGGTCATCAGGACCTGGTCTCCGAGGCCGACCGGAATGTCGAGACGTTCATCCGCCGGGAGCTTGCGACACAGTATCCTGAAGACGGTGTTATCGGAGAGGAACACGCCGCACTCGCGGGCGGATCGGGTTACACATGGGTGATAGATCCAATCGACGGCACTGCCAACTTTCTGCGCGGCATCCCGGCCTGGACCGTCGTCATCGCCTGCGTCAAAGAGGGTGTGGCGGTCGTGGGCGTTATCCATGAACCCTCTACCGGCGAGACATTTTATGGACGCCGCGGCGGCGGAGCTTTCCTGAACGACCGGCCCATCAAGACAAGCCCGACGACAAGCCTGACGCAAGGCTCGGTCGGAACCGGCTTCTCCAATCGTCGTGAAGCGCGCACCGTCGCCAAACTGATCGATCTCCTGCTTCAGGAGGGCGGCGTGTTTTTCCGCAATGCATCGGGTGCACTTATGCTTGCCTACGTCGCCTCGGGCAGGCTACTCGCCTATGTCGAGGAGCATATGAACGCTTGGGACTGCCTCGCCGGCATGCTTCTGGTCGAAGAGGCCGGCGGATTGGTCGTCCCGCCCGACCCGAAAACGGTTCTCGAGGAAGGAACACTGGTCATCGCGGGCGGCAAGGGCGTGTTCGATAAGGTCCACGCGCTCTGCAAAGAGGCGTTCAGTCTGTGATCAGCACTGGTCCGCGTTTAGGAAAGCCGATGCTTACCGGCTGCCCCGCTCGAAACGCGGTATCGACATCCGGCGAGACCACGAAGACTTCGCCGAATTCCGTGGTAATTACGAACTCGAGGTGGCTGCCGACATAGGTCACTTTCTCAAGCGTACCGGGCAAGGCACCAGGCGCATTCGGCTCGCCAATCTCGAGGCGGCTCGGTCGCGCCGCCAGCTTGGCCGGCCCCGGTTTGCGGCCGCGAGCCGGCAGCTTCAGGACGGCAGGTCCCAGATGCACGGTGGCGCTGTCGCCCTCGACCGACACGACCTCGCATTGGAACATGTTGGCTTCGCCGATGAAGTCGGCCACGAAAGCATTCGCGGGCTGCTCATAGAGGTCGCGTGGCGTGCCGTCTTGGGCAATCACCGCATTGTTCATGACAATGATGCGATCGGAGACGGCGAGCGCTTCCTCCTGGTCGTGGGTGACATAGACGACCGTCAGGCCGAGTTTCTGCTGAATCTCGCGGATTTCCTCGCGCACGCGCCGGCGGAGCTTGGCATCCAGGTTCGACAAAGGCTCGTCGAAGAGCAGCACCTGCGGCTCCAGAACCAGCGCCCGCGCCACCGCGACACGCTGTTGCTGTCCGCCCGAAAGCTGGCTCGGCAGGCGGTCGCCGAAATTGGAGAGGCCGACCAGTTCAAGCCCGGCTCTGGCCCTCTCGCCCGTCTCCTTCCTGCCGAAGCCGGAAAAGCCCAGGCCGTATTCGACGTTCTGGGTCACGGTCATGTGCGGGAAAAGCGCGTAGGATTGGAACACCATGGAGACATCACGATCAGTAGCCGGCAGCCGGGTGACGTCGGCGCCCCCGATCAGGATCTGGCCGCTCGTTACCATTTCCAGGCCGGCTATCATGCGCAAGGTGGTCGTCTTGCCGCAGCCCGACGGTCCAAGGAGGGTGACCAGCTTCCCGGCTTCGATGAACAGCGAGATGTCGTTGACGGCGGGCGCCTTGCTCTTGCCGTAGATCTTGGTGACATTCCTGAATTCGACTGAGGCGGCATTACCGCGAATTTCGGCCATTCATCCGCCTCCCGAGATCGCCGGCTGTGGACGCGCCACGACCGCCTGGCTGACATTGGTGCGCGACTGCGCCAGATCGCCGTCGAGACCGCGCCGGCCGATCATGCGGCTGCCAACGGCAAGCTGCATCAGACCGATCACCGCCAGCATGACGCCGATCAGGACGGCGGAATAGGCGATGGCGACGCCATATTCGTTATTCTCGACGCGACCGACGATGTAGCTGGTCGACATGTCATACTGGGCGCTGACTAGAAAGATAATGGCGCTGATGGCGGTCATGGCGCGAACGAAGGAATAGACCAGCGCGGCAAGGATGGCCGGCCGCAGCAGCGGCAGCACCACTTTGCGGAAGGTCTGCCAGGAGTTAGCCCCGAGAGTGAGGGACGACTCGTCGAGGCTGCGGTCGATCTGCGACATCGACGCGACGCCGGCGCGGACCCCGACCGGCATGTTTCGGAAGATGAAGGAGAGCACCAGGATGATGCCGGTGCCGGTGAGCTCGATCGGCGGCACATTGAACGCGATCACATAGGACACGCCGATCACCGTGCCGGGAATGGCGAAGGACAGCATCGTTGCAAATTCGAAGGTGTCCTTGCCGGCAAAGTCCTGGCGGACCAGCAAATAGGCGGTCAAGAGTCCGATGGCCGCGGTCAGCGGCGCGGAGATCATGGCTATTTCCATGGTCGTCCAGAAAGAGCTCCAGGCCGAGCCGCGCCAGTGGATGCCGAACTCGTTCCAGCCGATGGAGAACGCTGTCACGTAGTGTTCAAAAGTCAGAGAGAAATCGACGCCCCACAGCTTGACGAAGCTGCCGTAGAAGATCGTCACGTAAATCAGCAGGGTAAAAAGCGTCCAGACGGCGGCCACCGCGAAGACGACGTTGCGCAACGTTGCCGGCAGATGCGGGTGAACGCCGGCGTCGCCTTTGCCGGAGACGGTCGTGTAGGACTTCTTCCCAAGCCAGAATCGCTGGGCGTAGAACGCCCCGAGCGTGAAGAACAGGAGCACGAGCGCGAGGATCGCCGCCTGCGCCTGGTCGTATTGTGCGCCGACGATGGCGAAGAAGATCTCGGTGGACAGCACGTCGAAATTGCCGCCGAGCACCAGCGGATTGCCGAAGTCAGCCATGCTCTCGATAAAGCCGAGCAGAAAGGCGTTGGCCAGACCCGGCCGCATCAACGGCAGGGAGACGGTGATGAAGGTCTGCCAGCGATTGGCGCGCAGGGTTTGCGCGGCCTCCTCCATGGACGGGCTGACCCCCTCGACCACTCCGATCATCACCAGAAAAGCGATCGGCGTGAAGGCGAGCACCTGGGCGATCAGCAGGCCAGGCAGGCCGTAGACCCATCGCGTCGGTTGGACGCCGATCAGCTCGGCGAAACCCAGATTGATGGCGCCCGAGAGGCCGAACAGAAGAATGATGGCGAGGCCGATGACGAAGGGTGGTGTGATGATCGGCAGCACGGTCAGCGCGCGCAACAGCGCGCCGTAGCGAAAGCCGGTACGGGTCACCACCAGGGCAAAGACAAGGCCGAGCGCGGTGGTCGTCACGCCGACGAGCACGGCGAGAAGGAGCGAATTCCAGGCGACGCCGCAGCGCGGGCCGCCGGTGAGGCAGCCGAGGCTCCAGAGCCGGTCGCTGGAGAGTTTCGCGAGGAAGACGGGAAGCGAATAGTCGCCCTCTTGCGTGAGCAGCGCGCTCCCCAACATTTGACCGATCGGCATGAAGATGAAGATGGCGACAACAGCGACAACGAAGCCGATCGAGCCCGCGACGAATTCGTCGCCGGCCACCGCGCCGCGAGCCGCAAGCCCGAGGGTGAACAGGAACAAGAACGCGCAGCCTACCAGCAGTGCTCCCCAGCCCATGCCGAACTGGCGGTCGTCAAGCTCGCCAAAGAGCGAGGTCAGCCATTGCCATTGGAAGCCACGCAGGCCAATGCCAAAACCTTGAAGCAGGAAATAGGCGACGCCGGTCGCGCCGACGGCGATCAGCAAATAGCCAAACAAAGGGTCGGACTTCCGCCGCCCCCATAGCAGGAGCGGCGCGAGAAGCAGCGGGCCGATGGGCGCGAGCCAGAGTTTGTCGCCTTGCAGCACAAGAAAAAGCGCCGGCGCTACGTCATCATCAAGCGGATAGCCGTCCAGGAGCCAGGACAGGGTGAAGAGATTGCTGTCCAACCCGTACCAAGGCAGCAGCGCGTAGCCTACCAAACCGACCGCCGTCCACAGGACGACGGTCGGGTGAAGCGCGCTCGTGGCAGTGCGGACGCGCATGATCACTGCGGCAGGGTCGAGACCTCCGTATCCCACTTCTGCAGCAGGCGCTTGCGCTCGGCACTCGATCCATACTTCTTGAAATCGTAGTCGATGAGCTTGATGGTCGACAGGTCAGGCGACAACTCGGACGCGGTGGCGTTTTTGTTCGAAGGCAACTGGAACGACTTCACGTCCTTGGCCTTCGATTGCATCTCGGCGGTCAGCGCCCAGTCGTAGAACTGCTTCGCCGCTTCCGGGTTGCGGGCGCCCTTGATCAGCGACATCGAGCCGATCTCATAGCCAGTGCCTTCGCAGGGCGCCACCGTGACGATCGGGAAGCCGGCTGCCGTCTGCGTCACCGCGTCATGCATGAAAACGATGCCGATGGTCGTTTCGCCAAGACCCGCGGCCTTAATCGGAGCGGAGCCGGACTTGGTGTACTGGTTGATGTTGGCGTGGAGCGCCTTCAGGTACTCAAAACCCTTGTCCTCGCCCATCAGCTGAACCATCGTGGCGAGCATCGTATAGGCGGTGCCCGATGAGTTCGGGTTGGCCATCTGGATGTGGCCCTTGTATTCCGGCTTGGTCAGATCGGCCCAGCATTTCGGCTCCGGCAGGTTGCTCTTGGCCAACAGATCCTTGTTGTAGCCGAAGCCGAGCGCACCGGAGTAAACGCCGATTGTCTTGTTGTTGGCGGCTTCCGCCTGCTTGATCGCCCAGTCGTGCAGTTCGCCGCGCATCGGGGACATATATTCCTCGGTCAGTCCTTCCTCGGCGGCCTGGAGATGAGGATCGCCGGTGCCGCCCCACCAGACGTCGCCCTTTGGGTTTCCGGCCTCGGCGCGCACCTGGGCATATGTCTCGCCGGAACTCTTGCGGGTCATATCGACAGTGATGCCGGTCTTTTCCTCGAAGCTGGTCTTGATTTGCTGGCACCAGGCCTCGTCGGCGGCGCAATAGAGGGTGAGGCTATCGGCGTAAGCCGAGCTGGCGCCAGAGACGAGCATTACTGCCGTTGCCGCCAGACGGACACAGGTCTTTTTCATGTGCGAATTTCCTCCCATTGTTTCGCCGACTAACAAGTATCAAGCATTGCTGCGGCGGCGACAGATTGGGAGCTTTTGTGCCAATTTGCAAATCGAGTCGGCGGCGGCCGGAACAGCGGATCGTACGCGAGGCGAAGAAGGAAAACCGATCAGGCACGTTGCGGCGGTCCCGTTCCCCTCCAACACGACCAACCGCTTCCTCGTGCGGAAAGGCTGGCCGATGAAGGCATGAGCGGAAAGATGGCAGCAGTCACCGAAGCATGGGAAGGGCGGGCGTTGTCGGCGAGAGTCGCAATCGGCGAGCTCCATCGGAATAGCGCCACACTTGTTACTCCCACTTTTCGCTTTCCGGTGCCAAACTACCTCATGCCCAACAACGAGCGATGAGCAGCGAATGGAACCGCGCTTCAGCCATGAGGCGGGAATTCGCCCCGTTCAGGAGGTATCAAAGCCATGACTTCATCAGCCGAGAGCGGACGGAAAAGCGGACAGCCTGCCATGCGCACACCACCGGTGGTGTCGCCGCAGGAGTGGGAGGCGGCCCGCGAGCAGCTGCTCGTGAAGGAAAAGGCCCAGACCCGCGCCCGTGACGCGCTGGCCGCCGAGCGGCGGCGGATGCCGTGGATGGCGGTGGAGAAGACGTATGCTTTCGAAGGGCCTGACGGAAAGGCCAGCCTGCTCGACCTGTTCGACGGCCGGCGTCAGCTGATCGTCTACCGCGCCTTCTTCGAGCCGGGAGTGTTCGGCTGGCCCGACCACGCCTGCCGCGGCTGCTCCCTGGTGGCCGACCAGGTCGCCCACGTCGCCCACCTGAACGCCCGTGACACCACCCTTGTCTTCGTCTCGCGTGCGCCTCAGGCTGATATCGCGCGGCTGAAGGCGCGGATGGGCTGGGAGATGCCGTGGTACACGCTCACCGACAGCTTCGACGCCGACTTCGGCGTGGACGAGTGGCACGGCCACAACGTGTTCATTCGCGACGGCGACCGCGTGTTCCGCACCTACTTCATCGACAACCGCGGCGACGAGCAGATGGGGAGCACCTGGAACTATCTCGACATCACCCCGCTGGGCCGGCAGGAGGTCTGGGAGGACTCGCCCGAGGGCTATCCCCAGACCCCGACCTACAAGTGGTGGAACTGGCATGACAGCTACGCCGCGGATCCAGCGGCCGACAAAAAGTGGGCCGAGGTGTCGGACGCCGGAGAGGCGGCGTTCCGGGAGGCGAGCACGAAGCAGTGAGCCAGACCTGGTCCGGTGGGTCCGGCGGACGACGACGGTCGGTCTGAGGACCCCCGATCCAGCGTTTCACGTCACGATTTCAGCAATTCGGCCCCACCCTCCTTGCATCGCGCCTCAGCCCTGGCTTCAGCCGCTGTGCTACCTGCGCAGGTGCTCACGTCTCCGCTATTTGCCGCAACCGATCTCCGCGCCCGCAGTTCACAGGCGACAATCCGGCAGGAGCGACCGGACAAGCTGTCGCCGCGGCAGATCAGACTTTGACGAGCATAGCGGTCACATACATGAACGAAACGCCTGCGGCCAATCCCGCCATCGTGGCTGGCGCTGTAAGCGCCGCAGGGCCTCTCCCGTCCGACCTCATCAGGTACGCAGCGACCTCGACGATGACCTGCAGAATGGCTCCCGCTCCGACCGCGAGAGCCAGCGCCGACCACTGCGGCGCATAGGCCAGGCTTCCGATCCAAAGTCCGATGACGGCGGGACCGCCCGCCAGAAGCGCCAAGCCGACGAAGGTCCACAGAGGCGGGCGCTTCTTCAGCATCGGCGCGGAAATGCCGATGCCTTCGGTGATGTTGTGCAGCATGAAGCCCAACACCAGGAAAGTGCCCAATCCGGCCGCGCCTGCCGCGAACGCAGCGCCGATAGCCAGGCCCTCGCCAAGGTTGTGCAGGCCGATGCCGAGCGCGATGAAGGTGGCGAGCGCAAGTCCGGTGGGCACTCCATCGCGGCGGCCCAGCGCCATCAGCAGGAGGAAGCTTGCCGCGGCTGCGAGCGCGACCATTGCCTGTCCCTGGAACAGCGCGGCGGACTCGCCCGCAAGTTCGAATGCTTCCGCCGTGGCGTCGACGAGCAGAAATGCCAGCAGGCCGACAGTCAGGGCGAGCAGGAAATTCATGCCGTTGCGGCCGATCCCGCGCAGCGCCGGATAAAACATCATTCCGATCGCGACCGGAACGAGGCCGACTAAGACACCGAGCAGCGCCTGGGAAGCAAGCATCCCCGCGTCCCGTGTCGGGGTCGGCACAGCGACTGCGATCTCGTGTTCAAACGTCGCCCCGGTATTGGTGACAATGTTTATGGCATGCGCCTCCCCCAGCACCCACGTGAAGGGCAGATGGATCCATGCGGTAGCGCCGCGGCCGAGCGGTCCTGCGGGTTCCTGCGTGAACTGCCAGTATGCGTCGTCAACCTGAACCTGGGCGATCGTCATCGGCTCCGAGCCGCCGGCGCGGACGAGGACGCGGATGCCGTCGGACGAAAGGATCGTCCGCTCGAAAGTCAGGCTCTCCACAGGCGGAGCGCCGTTCCCGAAGTTTCTGAGCGGGTCAGAGACCAGCAGCCAGGTGATCGCCAGGCCGAGGGCGGCCAGCGGCAGGATCAGCCACAGCAAAGCGGCGCGCGATTTTCCGGAGCCGACGGGAGCGGTCGGGTCGGCGGCGGCGATGTGCGAGGCCTCGTTCATGCGACCGCCTCCACCACGTCGAACATGCCCGTCCAGCCGAGTTCGGTGAACTCCGACTGATGCGGGTGGAACATGTAGAGACCGGTCTCGTGATCCTTGTAGGTAAACTCGAGGATTCCGCGCTGCGCCTGCACCTGAGTGATCAAGTCGACCGTCCTCAAGGTCGGCGTGAGCGTCGTCCCCTGTTCGAAATAGTCGAAGAAGTTGGCGTGCAAGTGGAACGAGTTGATGGGATCGAACTCGACGACATTGGCCAGATAGATGCGGACTGGGCGGTTGCGGACGATCCTGATCGGCCGCTTCATGTACGCGTGTGCGACGGTATTCACCGCATAGACTTCGTTCCCGTTGTCGAAGTTCGTGTCGAAGCCGTTCATCACCATGGCGAATTCCTGCCATTCGGCGTTCTCGGGCGTGCCGAGCAAGCGGGAACGCGCGACATCGGCAAGCTCCGGATGGCGGGCCGGATCCGGGTCGATGACGAACAGTCCGTACATGCCTTTGTGAATGTGCCGCTTCAGGGGCAGCGCGTGGCAGTGATAGAGATGGCAGCCGAACGGCCTGGCATCGAACTCATAGACGAATTCTTCTCCCGGACCGATCAATCCTGCACCGGGGACGCCGTCCATCCTTGCGGCGTGGATGCCGTGGAAGTGCATGGAGTGGGGATGCGAGCCGGAGTTGCGGAAGACGATTCGGAGGTGCTCGCCTTCGGTCGCCCTGAGCGCAGGCCCGGGCACCCGCCCGTTGTAGGTCCAGGCCGGGAACATGATCCCCGGCGCGATTTCGATTTCCTTGTCGACCGCCTCGATCTCGAAAGTCCGAAGGATTCGTCCGTCGGGAAGCGTCGACACCGAGCCCGTTTCCCAGTCCGTCACCATCCGCGACGGATCGAAACCGTTGCGCTCGTTGTCCACGTCTCCGACGGTGATCATCGATCCGTGGGCGGCCAAATGCGCTGGAGGCGGTGCAACGCCCGCGGCGGCCGACGCCGCCCCATGGCCGGAATGGGCCGATTGGCCAGCCGCCGTTCCCGCTATCGCCGAGCCTCCGGCCGCCAGGCCGCCCCACAGCAGCCCACGCCTGCTGATCTTTTCGCGGAAACACATGCTGACCTCGGACATAACCGCACCATAACGCAAATGCGAATGAGTTGCATTAGCATCAAACGGATTGTTTCGCAATCGACTCGCAACCGCATCTGTTCGGGGAGGGGCCGTCGGTAAATTGATGTGGTGCGAAGTGCTCTTTACAAGCAACCAACGGGAACAACCACTTCGCATCGCGACTCACATTGATGCTCCTGCTGGCGAAGTCGACCGCTGGCCACGTTGAGCAAAGCACTAAAAGCGCGTCGCGTTTGACCGGCCTCATGCGACGCGCTTTAGCGTTGTTGTTTTTATGCATGTCGTTATCGCAAGACCGCTGCACACTTTTGCGCGACATGCATTAAGACGGACCTGGAACGACGGCTTCCCCACGAACTGCCGACATTGAATGAGAGGGTCAGCAACGACCGCTAATGGCGCCCTGTGCTCGTTCCCGCCGGCCGATTTCAAACGGCAAGATTCTCGGCCAGCCGCCGTGCATTGCTGAGGAAAGCGCGGGGCGATCGCTTGCAGGAGCGCAGATCGTCCCGCTGCTATTCATGCGGACTTAACCACCGAAAATGGGCGTTTGTAGGTGACCGGTCTCGTCCGGAAACTCGCGGCGGGAGCAGGACGGCCGACGTGAAAGCCTTGGATTTTATCTATGTCAAATTCGCGTACAAGGGCCATCTGCTCGTCGGTTTCGACCCCTTCGAGCAGGATTTTATGACCGCGATTTCGGACCAGGGCAATAATGTCTTGCAGCATCGCCTTGCCCCTCGGGGTGCCGCAGTCATGTAGAAACGAGCGGTCGATCTTCACCGTATCGAAATCGATTAGACGAAGCCATGACAGGCCGGCGAAGCCCGTCCCGAAGTCATCGAGCCATATCCTGATCCCTAGCAGTTTCAGGTCGCTGATGCAGCGGAGAACGTCGGAGTGCATCTCCATCTCCAGCCCTTCGGTGATTTCGAGGGCCAGCCTGCTGCCAGCTACGCCTGTCTCGCTCAAAATGGCCGCAACAGAGGTTGCGAAGCCGGGCGTCTTGAGCTGAATCGGAGAGACGTTGACGCTGACAACACGGACGTGATCGTCCGCCAGAAGCTCAGTGCACACTGTCCTTATCGCCCAGCGCCCGAGCGCCAGGACCGCGCCAGTTCGCTCCGCGACGGGAATGAACAGGCTCGGCGGCACCGATGTACCGTCCAGCATTTTGAGGCGCATCAGAGCCTCGACGGCTTCAACTCGGCCCGACGCGACATTCTGGATGGGCTGATAGACGAGTGAAACGAGATCCTGGCCGATCGCAATCTTCAGCAAAGCCGCAATATTCTCGCTCTCGTCGCTGCTCTGGGGATCGTTTGGATCGAACAGCCAGGTACAATTTCGACCGCCTGCTTTTGCCAGATAGAGTGCGCGATCGGCCTCGTGGATGATTTTTTCCAGTTTGGCGCCAGTCTGCGGCCTGGTGAATGCAGCGCCAACGCTCACCGTCACAACCGAGATACCGTCTCTGCGCTGCTCGTGGGGAAGCGCGAGGTTCTCCACCGTGCTTCGAATGGCTTCGGCAATGTCTGTGACCTGTTCTCTTTTCTCCATGCGAGCCAGGACAATGAATTCCTCACCGCCGTAGCGGCCGATTGAGCCATTGTACTGCTTAATCATATCGGCAAGGGCATTGGCGACAAGAATCAGGCAGCGGTCGCCTTCTTGATGTCCGTAATAGTCATTGAACCTTTTGAAGAAGTCCACGTCGATGAGGATCGCCACAAAACTGCTGCCAAACCTTTGCCAGTCGCTCCAGTAGTCCCGCAGCTTCTCGTCAATCGCCCGCCGATTCTCCAGACCCGTAAGCGGATCGGTTCTCGACAGATTCAACAGCGCCTGTCCGCGCTCGGTGGCTTCCTTGTGCTGGATTTTGGCTTCGAGGGCATTCAGGAAAACGTTGTAGCGCTCCTCGTTCAGCTTCCAGTTGACGTAAGACGTAAATGTGAAGCATGAAATGTAAAAAGTTCCAAATACCAGTTTGTACATTAATGTGGAAGGCACAAAGTAGTTTACGGCATACAGTATTACTAAAATTATTGTAGACGTTACAATAGATAGGCTGAACTTAAACGTGAAGAAGAGATTGGCGCTCATCATGAAGATGGTGCCGAAGACCATGTAATAAGAGACGCTTTCCTTGTCTGCGCCCATAACCGCTGGGCACAGCCAGCCAACATAGCCAAAGATGATGGCTCCGGCGCAAGTGACGTCAATCCATTCCGTTCCGACGCCCCGGCGAAGTTGTGCCTCCAAGATCAAGAGTGCAGTCACTCCGACCGCGAAGCGTGCCATAATCGTATAGAGCGCCACATCCGGAATCAGCAGCAGATCCGTTGCCGAAAACAGCAGATAGATGGCAACAGCGATCCAAAGCCCTGGCCTGGCGTCCATTCTTCGCTTCGCTTGGCCTTCCTCTCGATAGAGGTTGCGGAGCTCGTCGGACCGCGGCTCGTAGCGCAGTTCAAGCGGTTCCGTATGGGCTATATCGGCCAACGCGGATGACGCGAATTCGTTCGTCACCACAAACCCCATTTGAACGGGGCTTTGTATTCCGAACTCATTTCTAGCTTCTGCCCCCACGCCGGCCGACTCCTCAGGCGCGACAGCGATTGCGGCGCCTCGCAAACAATATGCAGTCGCGCAAATAGGTTTTCGTTAACTCGTATCCGGAATCGCACCCGCAAGGCGTCCAAAGAACCAGCATGGTTGGCGGGAAATTAACGACACCGCTAAAATGCCGGGGATGTGGCTTGGCAAAGGTAAAATTTTACGCAATATCTAACTAATATCTAGCTAATTGTAACTATGGGGTTATGTGGTGGCAACCATCCTTGATGGCAAAAGTCTGATTACTGCCGAGATGATCGCCGCCAGCCTCCCTCGAGGAAAGCTCGATCCCCATAGCGAAGCGTTCGAAACTGCTCGCGTAGAGCTTGCGCTCATTCTCCACACGACACACCAGCAAATCGAGCAGCGAAAGGATCCGGCGGAGATCATTCGCCGTCTGATGTCGTATCTCGAGGCAACGCGTACCAAGGTTCATCCAGACGTTTGGCAAGCATTGATACCGGTAGTGCAGAACCACCCGGTGTTGGATTACTTTCTTGAGGATCCGCTCACGCGGTGGTCCCATGACAAGCCCAGAGGTTATTCTGGCGACGCACAGTTGCTCGACTATATCTATTGTGATCCGCATGTGGCCGAGAGCGTGGCAAACGCCTCGGAAACCGGCAAGGCGCTCTATAGCCATACCAAGGATGTACCGTCGTGCATCGCGGCACGGGAACGACGCGATCTTTTAACCCGATATGTCGATGAGATTGCGACCAGGAGTGGACCGGAAGCCGAGGTCCTGGCGATTGCGGCCGGCCATTTAAGGGAGGCCAATCGCTCGATCGCCTTGCAGGAGGGCCGTCTCAAGCGCTGGGTTGCGCTCGATCAGGATCCTCAGAGCGTTGGATTGATCACGCGCGACTTCCAGGGCACCGCGGTAGAGGCCATCGACGGCTCGGTACGAACCATGCTCACGCGGGGCCACAAGCTTGGCAAGTTCGACTTCATCTACGCCTCCGGCCTTTACGACTATCTTGCGCACAACGTCGCCGTGAAGCTCACGAAAACCTGCCTGCAGATGTTGAAGCCGAACGGGACATTCCTCTTCGCGAACTACGCAGAGGGCAACCCTGACGCCGGCTACCGGGAGACGTTCATGAACTGGGTGTTGCTGCTGCGGTCGGAGGTCGATATGTGGAACATCATCAATGCCAGCGTCGACCGCAACACCGTCGAGGCGCAGGTGTTCTTTGGCGAGAACCGCAACGTCCTGTACGCTGTCATCGAAAAGCGGGGATAGCGACCGCCTTGGGCTGCAAGCTTGTCAGCCGTTGGCGGCAGCCCAGACTTATTGCGTTTTGACCCTAATCTTCGAACGCCGCCCTTAACGTCTCGAATGGCGCCAGCGCACCGCGCACCTGCACGACGGCCGCGGCGACGCGATGCGCGCGCAGCACGGCCTCGGTCGGGACATGGCCGGCAAGCCGGGCGGCGAGATAGGCGCCATTGAAGGAATCGCCGGCGCCGGTGGTGTCGACCGGGGCGGCGACATGCACGGCCGCAACGGGTTGCGGGGAGCCGTTTGCGGCGATGAGCGCCGGCTCCTCGCCGTTCTTGACGACGACTTCGCCGACCAGTTTTCCCAACCGTTCCGCGGTTTTCTGCGGCGCTGAGTCGCCGAACAGCATCTGCTCGTCGGGAAAGGTCGGCAACGCGATGTCAGTGACTGCCAGCGCATCGAGGATCGCAGCCTGTGCTCCCTCGCGCCGGCGCCACAGCCGCGGCCGATAATTGGGATCGAAGGCGACAAGCGAGCCGGCGGCGCGCGCCTTGGCCACCGCAGCTAGCAATATCTTGCGCGCAGCGTCATCCAGAATTGCCAAAGTGATTCCGGAAAAGTATACAAGCGACTGATTTTCAAGGCTTTTCGCCAAGGCGGCCGCGTCGGACGCAAGCTGCCTTGCGGCCGCATCACCGCGCCAGTAGGTGAAGGAGCGTTCGGCGCCGGTCAGTGTGATCGCATAGAGACCGGGCCGTGCGCCTGCTATGATCGGGCTGGCGCCGATGCCGATGCCGTTTTGCGCGAAGAAAGCAATCTGGTCGCGCGAGAACGGGTCGTCGCCGAAGGCCGACACATAGGTCGCCGGCCGGTCGCCGCTTAGCGCATGCAGCGCCCACAGCGTATTGAATGTGTCGCCGGCAAAGCCCATGCGCCAGTTCGGCCCCGCCTGGCCTGAAAGCTCGAGCATGCATTCACCGATCGAGGCGACGCCGTTTCCTGTCATGAATTTCTCTCCTAGTGCATGTCGCCCAAAAGCTTGCGCATTGGTTTTGGGATAACGACATGCACAAAACCAAGACCCGGTGCTGTAGCTTTTTGCGAGCGGCAGCGCCATGCTTGGTCATGGCGGATTTTTGCGCCAGCGACATTTTCTCACGCGGAAGGCGGGACGCAATCTGCCGAGCGAGACGTTATCTCCGGAAGAGGAAACGGTTTGGCATCGTTATGGCGTTATGTTCTGGCAGGTCTTGGTCTGGCTGCCTTGCTGGCCATTCTCGCCGCCGTCTACCTGACCGCGCCGCAAGCGCCGCAACGTGCCGGCTTCGAGATTGCCCGCTCGAAGAAGACGGCGAACGGGCTGTTTGTGGCCAGATTCGAGCCGGAGCGGGGTGTTGTCAGGCAAGGCGAGCTGCAATCGTGGCTGCTGACCCTGAAGACAGGTGCGGGAACCCCGGTGGAGGGCGCCGCGATCGCGATTTCCGGAGGCATGCCGCAGCACAGGCACGGTCTGCCGACCAGCCCGCAGGCGACCGACTATCTGGGCGACGGGTGCTATCGGATCGACGGGGTGAAATTCACGATGAGCGGATTGTGGCAATTGCATTTCGCCATTTCCGCGGCGGCCGGATCCGACACGGTGGTCTTCAATGTGTTGCTCTGAGCGCTGGAGCAAGATGAACCGCTTTTCGCGTCTCTTCGCGCTGCTGGCCATGGCCGTGCTTGCCGCCTGCGGCAAGCCGGAGTTTTCCGATGCCGAAAAGAAGACCATCGCCTCGCTGGCACTGTCGGCGCTGCCGCCGCTGAAAGCCGACACCACCAATCGCTTCGCCGACGTGCCGGCCGCCGCCGCCCTCGGCGCGACGCTGTTTTTCGACGTCGGGATGAGCGGCGACGGCAAGGTTTCGTGCTCGACCTGTCATAAGATCGACCGGCAGTTCCAGGACGACCTGCCGCAAGCGGTCGGCGTCGGCCGCACCAACCGGCGCACCATGCCGCTGGCCGGCGTCGCGCATGATCCTTGGTTCTTCTGGGACGGGCGGCGCGACAGTCTTTGGGCGCAGGCGCTGGCGCCGCTGGAGAATCCGCTGGAGCAGGCCGGCAATCGCGCCGCCTACGCGCATTATATCAAGGCGCGATTCGGCGAGCGTTATGAGCGCATCTTCGGGCCGCTGCCCGACCTTTCTGATGTGCCGGCCAATGCCAGCCCGCTCGGCAGCGATGCCGAGAAGGCGGCGTGGGGCACGATGACCGAAGCGAAAGCCGAGGGCGTCAATCGCGTCTTCGCCAATATCGGCAAGGCGATCGCCGCCTTCGAGCGGTCGATCGCGTTACCGCAGACCCGCTTCGACCGGTTCGCCGCTGCTTTGGCTACCGGTATACAGCTGCCGCAAGGCGACGATGCGTTGTCGCCTGAGGAGATGCTCGGGCTAAAACTGTTCATCGGCAAGGCCAATTGCGTGACGTGCCACACCGGGCCGCGTTTCACCGACGGCGGTTTTCACAATACCGGCGTGCCTCCGATGGCAAATCTGCCTCCGGATCGCGGCCGCATAGATGCGGTGGCGCAGGTCGAGGCCGATCCGTTCAACTGTTTCGGCGCGTTTCGCGATGGCGAGGCCAGCGCCTGCGGCGAGCTGCGCTTCATGGTCAAGGCCGGACCGGAACTCGTCCGCGCCTACAAGACCCCGTCGCTCCGCGGCGCCGCCACCCGTCCGCCCTACATGCATGCCGGGCAATTTTCCTCGCTCGACGAGGTGGTGGCGCATTATTCCAAGGCGCCGGCCAGTGTCGAGGGTGTATCAGAGGTCCACCCGCTGCAGCTTTCGGACCGCGAGCGCGCGGCGCTGGTGGCGTTTTTGAAGACGCTGGCGGAGTGAGGACTCGGAATAAAGGCTGCTCGGGGGCGATCCTTCGCGCCCCCCTCTGTCCTGCCGGACATCTCCCCCACGAGGGGGGAGATTGGCTGTCCCCTCGGCTTGCGCCAATTTTCAATATTCAAGAAAAGGGCACTGTCGCCGAAGCCGCCGATCTCCCCCCAAGTGGGGGAGATGTCCGGCAGGACAGAGGGGGGCGCTGTCCCGCCAGCATCGAAGGTTCGTTACCGCAACAGCGCGCCTAGCGATCCTTCACCGTCTCCATCGCCACGAAGGTCGAGGTCTGGGCGACGTGGGGCAGGGCGGAGATGCGCTCGCCGAGCACGCGGCGGTAGGCGGCGATGTCGGTGGTGCGGACTTTCAGGAGATAATCGAAGCTCGACGCCATCATGTGGCATTGCTCGATCTCCGGCACCGCCTGCACGGCGCGGTTGAAGGCGTCGAGCGCGGCCGAGCGGGTGTCGGACAATTTCACCTGGACGAAGGCGACATGGCCTTCGCCCATGCGCTCACGGTCGATTATCGCCTGATAGCCACGGATGATGCCGTCCTTTTCCAGTCGCTTGACCCGCGCCTGCACCGGCGTCTTCGACAGGCCGACCTTGGCCGCGAGTTCCGACATGGAGAGCCTGCCATTGCTGCCCAGCGCCGACAGGATGTTCCTGTCGATGCGGTCCAATTGGTCTTCTGTCATCGAATTCGTGGTCAAGTTGGAGAAAATCAGGCCCCACGATAGTTCAATCGACCTCTCCTGTCGATTTCTTTGGACCGATCGAAACCTACCTTTGTGCTAGCTTGCGCCATTCGGTCCGGTGACCGCCGGCCCGCTCCCTGATGCTCGCTTTACAGGACCGTCATGCCAGCGCTCGATGCCATCCGCCAGCAGATCCGTGCCAATTACTTGCCTGACGAAGACGAGGCCGTGAAGCGGCTGGCCGAGGTGACAGGGCTTTCGACGAAAGAGCGGAAGGCGATCTCGGCCCGCGCCGCCGATCTGGTGCGGGCGGTGCGCGGCTCGTCCGATCCGCGGCTGATGGAGGTCTTTCTGTCCGCCTATGGCCTCTCCACCAAGGAGGGCGTCGCGTTGATGTGCCTGGCCGAAGCGCTGCTGCGCGTGCCCGACACCGAAACGATGGACGATCTCATCGCCGACAAGATCGCCCCGCATGACTGGTCGGCGCATTCGGGCGGCTCGAGCTCGATCTTCATCAATGCGTCGACCTGGGCGCTGATGCTGACCGGCCGGGTGCTCGACGAAGGCGAGGGCGGCATCGAAGGCACGCTGCGCGCCATGGTGCGCCGGCTGGGCGAGCCGGTCATCCGCAAGGCGGTCGCCGCCGCCATGCGCGAAATGGGCGAGCAGTTCGTGCTCGGCCGCACGATTGCCGAGGCCGTCAAGCGCGGCCGGCCGATGACCCAGAAAGACTATCTCTATTCCTTCGATATGCTGGGCGAAGCGGCTCTCACCGAGGCCGACGCCTTGCGCTATCTCAAGGCCTATGCCGACGCGATCTCGTCGCTCGATGCCGGCGCCAATGGTCCCGACATCCGCCAGAACCACGGCATCTCGGTCAAGCTCTCGGCGCTGCACCCGCGCTATGAAGTGACGCAGAAGGAAAAGATGCTGCCTGTCATGGCCGAGCGGCTTTTGTCGCTGGCGCTGGCGGCGCGCCATTCGCGAATGGGCCTCAACATCGACGCCGAGGAGGCCGACCGCCTCGACCTGTCGCTCGAAATCATCGAACGGGTGCTGGCCGAGCCGGAACTCGCCGGCTGGGACGGTTTTGGCGTTGTCGTCCAGGCCTATGGTCCGCGCGCTGCCTTCGTCATCGATTGGCTCTATGCGCTGGCGAAGAAGCACGACCGCACCATCATGGTGCGGCTGGTCAAGGGCGCCTATTGGGACACGGAGATCAAGCGAGCGCAGACGCTCGGGCTCGACGGCTATCCGGTGTTCACCCGCAAGGCCAACACCGACGTGTCCTACCTCGCCTGCGCGAAAAAGCTGCTGTCGATGACCGACCGCATCTATCCGCAATTCGCCACCCACAACGCCCACACCGTCGCCGCCATCCTGTCGATGGCCGGGGATCGTGACTCCTTCGAGTTCCAGCGCCTGCACGGCATGGGCGAGGCGCTGCACGAGACGGTGCGGCGGGCCGAGGGTACGCGCTGCCGCATCTATGCGCCGGTCGGCGCGCATTCCGACCTGCTTGCCTATCTGGTCCGCCGGCTGCTCGAAAACGGCGCCAATTCTTCCTTCGTCCACCAGCTCACCGACGAGGAGGTCGAGCCGGAGGATATTGCTCGCGATCCGCTCGAGACGGTCGAGAAACAGGGTCCGGCCGCCAATCCGGCGATCCCCCGCCCGTCGGCGATCTTCGGTGCTGGCCGCCGCAATTCGAAGGGATTCGACATCACCGATCCGGTGACGCTGGCCGCGATCGACAAGGCCAGGGCTGAATTCGCGGGGCCGGACCGCTGGCACGCCAAGCCGATCACCCGGGCCGCCGGCTATGGCAAGCAGCGTCCGATGGTCAATCCGGCAAAGCCCGACGAAGTGGTCGGCACGGTCAGCGAGGCCAGCGCCAAGCAGGTCGCGACCGCCGTGCGCATCGCGGTGGAGGCGCAGCCGGCATGGGCGAGGCGCGCCGTCGCCGAGCGCGTCGCCATACTCAACCGCGCCGCCGACCTCTATGAGGCCAATGCCGTCGAATTCTTCGCGCTCGCCGCCCGCGAGGCCGGCAAATCGCTGGCCGACGGCGTCGCCGAAGTGCGCGAGGCGGTCGATTTCCTGCGCTATTACGCAACCGAGGCGGCCAATGCCGAACCTGGAACCGAGGCGCGCGGCGTGATCGCGTGTATCTCGCCATGGAATTTTCCGCTCGCCATCTTTACCGGCCAGATCGCGGCAGCACTCGTCACCGGCAATTCGGTCATCGCCAAGCCGGCCGAGCAGACGCCGCTGATCGCCTTCCGCGCCGTCGAATTGCTGCGCGAAGCCGGTGTGCCAGAAGACGTTATCCAGCTTCTGCCCGGCGATGGCCCCTCGGTCGGCGGCCCGCTGACCGCCGACCCGCGCATTGCCGGCGTCTGCTTCACCGGCTCGACCGAGGTCGCCAAGCTGATCGAAAAGCAATTGGCCGAGACCGCCGCGCCCGACGCCATGCTGATCGCCGAGACCGGCGGGTTGAATGCGATGATCGTCGATTCCACCGCGCTTCCCGAGCAGGCGGTACGCGACATCCTGGCCTCGGCCTTCCAGAGTGCCGGCCAGCGCTGCTCGGCCCTGCGTGTGCTCTATGTGCAGAAGGACGTCGAGAAGAAGATGCTGGAGATGCTGAAGGGCGCGATGGAAGCGCTCAGCCTCGGTGATCCCTGGCGGATATCGACCGATGTCGGCCCGGTCATCGACGAGGAGGCACAAAAATCGATCCGCGACTATTGTACTGATATGGGCCTGCAAGGCCGGCTGATCGCCAAACTCGAAGCGCCGAAGAACGGCCGCTTCGTCGCGCCGCATGTCTTTCGGGTCAAAGGCATCGAGGACATCGAGCGCGAGGTGTTCGGGCCGGTGCTGCATGTCGCCAGCTTCGACGCCGACAACGTCGACGGGGTCATCGCCGCGATCAACCGCAAGGGTTATGGCCTGACCTTCGGCCTGCACACCCGCATCGAAGGCCGCGCCCAGCATTTCGTCGACGGCATCCATGCCGGCAACATCTATGTCAACCGCAACCAGATCGGCGCCGTGGTCGGCTCGCAGCCGTTCGGCGGCGAAGGACTTTCCGGCACCGGGCCGAAGGCCGGCGGGCCGCACTATCTCAGGCGGTTCCGCAAGGGGCCGGAGGCGGGCACGCCTATTCTTGACGGCCGCAAGGTGACGGCGACCGAACTCGCCGACAATCTGCCCGACCCGACGCTGGGCGGCTGGTCGACGCGGGCGGACCGCATTGCGGTGCTGAGGAAACATTTGCGCGGCAAGGGTGCTGCGGCCATCGGTGCCGCCGCCGGCATCGATTTCGGCCAGGTCGATTTGCCCGGCCCGACCGGCGAGGCCAACACGCTGTCGCTGTCGCCGCGCGGCCGCGTGCTCTGCCTGGGACCGGACGCCGACACATTGCTTGCCCAGACCATCCAGGCGCTCGCGGCCGGCAATGCGGTGCTGGCCGTCGCGCCCGGTGCGCCGGCGGCACTGTCATCACTGACCGGCAAGGGCCTGCCGCTGGCGGCCATCGACGGCCGGCCCGACCCGGTCGAGGCTCGCGCGCTGCGTGTCGACGTCGTCGCCTTTTCCGGCACGCCCGAGGCCGCGCGCATCGTGCGCAAGGTGATCGCCGACCGCGGCGGCCCGATCGTGCCGCTGGTCAGCGAAGTGCTCAACCCGGCGGCCTATGCGCATGAGCGGGCCGTCTGCGTCGACACTACGGCTGCGGGCGGCAATGCCAGCCTGCTGGCCGCGGCGTGAGGCTTAGCCATGTTCCCGCCATTGGCGAAGGCCGAGATGACGGCCGATCTCCCCCGCAAGGGGGGAGATCGGCAGCTTCGAGGTCACGCGCCCTCGACGACCGAAAAGCCTTCGAACTGCGGATGGCCGAGATAGTGCACCTTGCTGGAGCCCGCGTTGCGGTGCGCAGCGCGAAAGTTCTCGGATCTGGTCCAGGCGACAAAATCCTCATGGCTCGCCCATACGGTGTGCGAGGCGAACAGCGTGTAGCCTTCGGCCTCGTTGACCGGACCGCGCAGCAGATGAAATTCCTTGAAACCTTTCATTTCGGACAGGCTGGAATCACGGTTCTTCCAGACGTCCTCGAAAGCGGCTTCCGAGCCATTCTGGACCTTGAAGCGATTCATGGCGATGTACATTGGCTGTCCTTTCGGGATTGCGGACTGTGACGGTAGATGGAAAGGACGAGGCGAAGATCCTCAAAACGGACCGATCGCGCCTGTAAACACCAGATTGCTGCCGACCTTTGTCGGGATGGGAGGGAAGGGAGCTGCCTTCCGCACGATGCCAAGTACGGCCTGATCGAAATCTTCCGAACCAGAGCTCTCTAGGATGCGCAGCTCATTGATGCCGCCACGACTGCCAATGACGAACGTGACAACGGCATTGTTGCGTGCGGCTGCTTGCACCGACGGCGGGACGCCGCGATTGACACGGCTGAGCTTTCTTATGACGTCGCTGCGGTAGCTGGATTCCGCTGCGATACCTGCTTCATTCTGTTTCTTGCCCTTACTCGCCGCCTGAGCAGAGCGGTCCTGGCCATCTGCCGTGCCGCGCTTCTCATTAGCTTCCGTTGTTCCTGAGGGCAGCATTGCGGGGCTTGGCCTGGCGCTGGGGATCGGCGGCTGCCCGGCAAACGCAGCAGGCGCCTCGGTGCTGTCTGTCTGAACAGTGGGCTGTGCTGGCGTCTTCGGGACCACGCTCTGGTCATCGGGGGCCCTGGACACCAATATGTTTGGGATGGCCGCCGACTGTTTGACTGCGTCCGGGAGAGGCTCAAGGAGCTGCTTCGTTACTTCCTTGGTGAGCTGAGGAGGCTTTGTTGGCGGCACCGGCTTCTGGGCCTTTGCCGTCGCTGGTTTCGGCTGCGGGTTCGGCACCAATGTGACCTTGATTGCCGGCGTTTCCCGATCCAGCGCGCTGCCAACCACGTTGGCGCCCGATTGATCGCTGCCTTCCGGCTGAGTGGCATCCTGGAAGTCAAATGTCCCGGCCGGCGAGAAGAGGAAAACTGCCGCCACGGCGGCGTGGAGGAGGCAGGAAGTGACAATCGCCAGCGCCCACTTGCGGTTCAGGGCAAATGGCGGCGCCTGTGGGAGCGGCTCGACCGGCTTCACGCCAAGTTCGGCGCCGGTGCTTGGGCCAGTAGCTGGGATGGAGCTGACTTCCTGCATGTCGCGGAACGGAAACTGCCGCGACCCGCTTGTCAAATCAAGATCATTTGCCCCCGGCGGCAAGAGGCCGGCCAGCGGCCACGCCACTATGTTCCGTCCGGGTGCGGGCTCCAGTCCCACTGCCTTTTCAGACCCCGAAGGCGATGCCGGTCTTGGTCTCGGTCTTCAGCCCGCGCATGCAAGCGTCCGGCTTGATGCCGGTGCCGGCGCATTCGGTCGCGCTGTTGATCAGCACGCGGCTGACCTTGGCGCAGTCGGCGCCGGCAAGATCGAAACGCGTCACCTTGGTCTTGCCCGCCGGCAGGTCCTTGAAGTCGAGCACGGTCAGCCGGTCGACGACGCCGGCCTCGTTGAAGAGCGCGATCTCGAACGCTGCTTTCGAGAGATCGGCGCCGAGCGTGTTGTTGACCACGAAGGTCAGACGGCAGCCCTTTTCGGAGGCCTGCGCACCATTGAGTTCAAGCGTAAGAGCAGGGGCCGGCGCGGACTGTTGCGCCCACACCGGACCCATCACAAGCGGCATTGCCAGCACCGAGGTCAGCAGGCGAAGCGATGCCGTCAAGCTTGTCATTGTCGTCAACCTCCAAACCGCATTGTCGCCGCCAGCTTGAGCGTGACGCCGGGCTCGTAAATTACACTCGTGGCCGACGCATTCAACGGGTTGGTGTATTTGACGTCGAACAAATTGTCGGCGCGGAAGTCGACCTTGAAATTGTCGGTCGCCTGGTAGCTGGCGAAAGCATTGACCAGCGTGTAGTCCCTGGCCACTGGGTTGCCGTTCGGCTTGCCATTGTACTGCACCTCGCCGCCGACGGTCAGCTTGTCCTCCAGAAAGCGGAAGCCGAGTTGCCCGGTGACCTGAGAAGAGGGGACGGTAACAAGATCCGCCCGCTCGCCGTCATAGGAGATGGTGTGGCCATCGATGATCGAGGCCGAAAACCCGGCGAAACCCCAGCTGGCATCATAGACGCCTTCCATTTCAAAGCCGCGGATCTTGGCTTTTGCAAAGTTCTGGTACTGGAAGCAGATCGGGATGCCGGGGCCGAACGGGCAGCCGCTGGTCGGGTCGAATGCCGACAGGGTGACGCCGTCGATATAGTCGTCGACATCGTTGTTGAAGTAGGCCGCCTTAAAACGAAACGCGTCGCCGGCTTCGAGAATGTCGTCCTGCTTGTAGTTGACACCGAATTCGACGGTCTTGCCGATTTCAGGCTTCAGATCGGGATTGGGGAGAAACGGAAAGCTGACGCCTGCCGGATGGTTGCCGCTGATGAGGGTTTCCGACAGTGACGGGGAACGATATCCCTGCGCATAGGTGCCGTAGAGTTGCAGTCCCGAAAGGCTGGCGGTTTCGAACGGCGAGACGCCGACGGTGATGCGCGGCGACAGCCGATCGCCGGAGGTTTCGCCGACATCGCTTTCGAGCTTGTAGCTGTCGTAACGCAGCCCGGCGATAATCTCGAGCCAGTCCCAGGCGAGCTTGTCCTGGATGTAAGCGCCGGAAACGTTTCGCTTGCCCGAAGGGGTATAGAAACTGGCGCCGCCTGCCGCACCACCCGTCTCGACGTCGTCGCCAACCCAGTCGCCACCATAGGTCAGCTCGTGTCCAATGGCGGCGGTCTCGAACCGCGAGGTGTTCCAGATGTCGATGCCCGAAGTGCCGACATCGAAAGTCGACATCGAACCCGCCGGCAGGACAATGGGAAGACCGGTGACTGGATCAAACCGGTTTTGCGGAACGAGGCTTGTCATATCCAGATTGGTCTTGTTGTAGGAGGCGTTGACGTGGAGATCGAGCCAGCTCTTGTCTTCGTCGGTGATGTTGTAGCGGCCCGTGAAGGTATTCGCTTTCAGGTCGACATCATTCACCGGCGTGCCGCCGCTGACCTCGTTCCAGCCGTCGCTCGTGCCATTCCAGCCCAGCTTCAGTTCGCTGTTTTCACCAGGGCGGATGGTTGTCTTGAGAAGGCCACTCAAAACGTCGAAACCGGTGCCGTTCACCGTATCGCCGCCGCCATCCTTGTAGTCGTCATAGTCGCGATAGACGATGTTGCCGAGGACATCCCAGTTTTCGTTGAAACGGTAGGCGCCGGCGGCGCTGGTCGTCCAGCCTTCGCCATTGCTCTCGTAGCGCCCGGTCGCGGACGCGGCCCATGTCTCGCCGTCGCGAAGATAGTCTTCCGCGTCCTTGGTCTCAAACAAGACGACGCCGCCGATGGCGCCCGAACCGTACGTGTTGGCGACCGGGCCACGGATGACATCGACGGATTTGATGAGCTCAGGGTCGATATAGAAGGTGGATTGTGTACCGTGGTCGGAGCGCTGGAAATTCTGCCGCGCACCGTCGACGATCACCGCGACGCGGCCAAAATCCTGCAAGCCACGGATATTGATGCTGGAGCTGACGCGCCTTGCGTCTGCCTGGACCGCTACACCCGGCACGCCCAACAGCATTTCGTTAGGCGTGGTCGCCATGCGGCGTTCCAATTGCTCCTGATCGACATGGCTGACCGAAGCCAGGGAATCGATCGCCGTCTCGCCGGTGCGGCTGATGACCAGGATCTGGTCGAGCAGCGTTGCGCCTGCCGGGGGCGGCGCAGCCTCTTCAGGCGTCTGTCCTTGTTCGGCCTGCTGCTGGTCTGTTGTCGGGTGGGCGGCCTGTTGAGCGTTTGCCGATGACGTGAGCAGGGCGATCGCCGCAGCACCCGCCAGCAATCCCGCCATGCCCTTTGCTATTGATCGATGCGCCGGACCTCGATGCGCCGGATCTCTATGCCCCGGACCTGGGCTGCTATTCGCCAGACCCAGCCGTCCCCAATTCGCCAACCCCATGCCCCAACTCCAAAATTCCAGGTTCGATGCTGGCTGGCGTGGCGCTTGCTGGCATTTTTCATCGTGTCCGGCGTCTTAAATCTTGACTCACTTAGTCCGGTATTGCACTGACTAATAAACATGATTATTCAAGTCAACAAATGAATTCCACGCAAGCCTCGAGCCAGCCGACCAAGCCCGGCCCAGGAAAGGGATCGAACCAAGATGAACACGCACAATCCCAGTGACTTTCGCTATCGTGTCCGCCGTTCCGACGACAATTCGGCTCGTTTCGATCGGGTCCCGTTGACCGTGAGGACCCTGTCCAGCAACACGCTGTTCCAAGGCGAACACGAGATCGGCATCGAGCATCACGGAGCCCTCTACCGGCTGAAGATCACCCGCCAGGGCAAGCTCATCCTCAACAAGTAGGTAGTAAGATGGACCAGCGCGTAAAACCCGCTCCGCACGAGATCCGGCGGGCGCGGGCAGACAATCCGAAGACGCGCGAGCGCGACCTCGCCGCCGAGCTTGGCATTTCGGAGGCCGAGCTGGTCGCCGCGCATTGCGGCGACGGCGTCGTCCGCGTCGAACCGCGCGTCAACGACCTTCTGACCGGCCTCGAAGCCGTCGGCGAGGTCATGGCGCTGACGCGCAACGAAAGCGCTGTGCACGAGAAGATCGGCGTCTACGACAAAGTCGTCACCGGCAACCACAATGCCATGGTGCTTGGCGAGAACATCGACCTGCGCATCTTCCCGAAAATCTGGGCGCACGGCTTTGCCGTCGAAAAGCGCGACGGCGGCAATATCAGGCGCAGTCTGCAGTTCTTCGATGCGGCAGGTGAGGCGGTGCACAAGGTGCATCTGCGGCCCGCGTCCAACCTCTATGCCTACCAGAAGCTGGTGGCCGAACTCGAATCGCCGAACCAGGAGTCAATGATCGCCGTTACAGAGGGGGTCGCGGTTTCAGACGGCGGATTTACCGACGAGGCCGAGGCTTCCGACGCTTCCGCTGATGTCGACGATCTGCGCGACCGCTGGAGCCGGCTGACCGACGTGCATCAGTTCTTCGGGATGCTGAAGACGCTGAAGCTCGACCGCCGCCAGGCGATGCGCATGGTCGGCCAGGATTACGCCTGGCTGCTCGACAACAATGCCGTCAGCGCCATGTTCCATCATGCCGCCGAGGGCGAAATGCCGATCATGTGCTTTGTCGGCAATCGCGGCTGCATCCAGATTCATTCGGGTCCGATCAAGTCGATCAAGCCGATGGGGCCATGGATCAACGTGCTGGACGAGACTTTTCACCTGCATCTGCGGACCGACCACATCCATGAGGTCTGGGCCGTGCGCAAACCGACCAAGGACGGCCATGTCACCTCTCTCGAAGCCTATAGCGCCGACGGCACGATGATCATCCAGTTCTTCGGCAAGCGCCATGAAGGCGAAAGCGAGCGCGAGGACTGGCGGTTTCTGGCAGAGAACCTGCCGCGCATTCCAAGCCCGACCGCGGCCTGAGGACAACGACAATGGCTCCTTTACTTAAACGGCCGGGTGTTTTCAGAATGGCGCTTGGGGCCACGATCGGCCTTGCCCTGGCCTTTGCCGCATTGCTACCGGTCCGTGCCGCAGAAGAGACGGAGGTCTTTGCGGACCCGTCGAAGATAGCGGCCATCGGCGGTTCGATTACCGAGATCGTCTTTGCGCTCGGCGAGCAGGATCGGCTGGTCGCTCGCGATTCGACCAGCCGTTATCCCGAGGCGGCGCTCAAGCTGCCTGACGTCGGCTACATGCGCCAGCTGTCGCCGGAAGGTGTGCTGTCGGTCAATCCGTCGGGCATCCTGGCGCTGCACGGCAGCGGGCCGAAGCAAGCCGTCGACGTGCTGAAGAAAACAAGCATTCCGTTCATCGAGGTGCCAGAGCGCTACGACCATGAGGGCATTCTCGAAAAGATCCGCATCGTCGGCAAGGCGCTCGGCGCCGACGCCAAGGCCGATGCGCTGGCAGCCGAGGTGGATGCCAAGCTGAAGGCCGCGGAAAAACAGACCGCTTCGATCAAGGACCGCAAGCGCGTCCTGTTCGTGCTGTCGATGCAGGGCGGCAAGATTCTCGCTTCCGGCAGCGACACGGCCGCCGACGGCATCATCAAGCTTTCGGGCGGTGTCAATGCGGTTGACGGTTTCTCCGGCTACAAGCAATTGTCCGACGAGGCTGTTATCACTGCCAGGCCAGACGTGATCCTGATGATGAACAATGCCGGTCCTGCCGCATCGGATGACGAATTGTTCGCGAACCCGTCCATTTTGTCGACACCGGCAGGTGCCGCGCGCAAGGTGGTCCGCATGGATGGCGGCTATTTGCTCGGCTTCGGGCCGCGCACGGCCGACGTCATCCACGACTTTGCCGCCTCGCTTTATGGCGGGCAGGCCGCGGACTGAGCAGGCACCCAATGGTGGATCAATCGATCGCTGGTGCGGGCACTATGGCGACGGCATCCGACGGCGACCGTTCGGGGCGCGCGCGCGTCGTCATCTTGCTTTTGTGCCTGGGGCTCGCCGTTGCCGTCCTGTTGTCGCTGACCTCAGGCGCATCCGATGCCTCGGCCGTTAGCGTCGTTGGCGACTGGCTGTCGGGTGCAGCACCCGGCAATGAGGCGCTGAGCGCCCGCGACCGCCTGATCGTCTACGACATCCGCTTGCCGCGCGTCATCCTCGGTGTGCTGATCGGCGCCGCACTTGCCGTCTCCGGCGCGGTCATGCAAGGGCTGTTCCGCAACCCGCTGGCGGATCCCGGTCTCATCGGCGTTTCGGCTGGATCGAGCCTCGGCGCGGTGGCCGTCATCGTGCTTGGCGCCACGGTGCTGGCGCCGGTAACTTCGGTGCTGGGCACGCTCGCTCTGCCGCTGGCGGCGTTCTGCGGCGGGCTCGCGACGACATTGGTGCTCTATCAAGTCGCAACCCGGCAAGGCCAAACCTCGGTCGCCACCATGCTGCTCGCCGGCATCGCGCTGGCGGCCCTTGCCATGGCGCTGACCGGCATCCTGATCTTCATGGCCGACGACCGGCAGTTGCGCGACCTGACCTTCTGGCAGCTCGGCTCGCTCGCCGGCGCCACCTGGCAGAAAATCGGTTCCGTCGGGCCTGTGATCGTGCTGGCGCTGGCGGCGATGCCGTTCCTGGCACGCGGCCTCAACGCGCTGGCGCTGGGCGAAGCCACCGCCGGCCATCTCGGTATCCCGGTGCAGCGGCTGAAATACACTGCAATTGTCGGCGTTTCGGCGGCGGTCGGGGCGTCTGTTGCTGTCAGCGGCGGCATCGGCTTTGTCGGCATCGTCGTGCCGCATCTGCTGCGCCTGGCTATCGGCCCGGACAATCGTTATTTGCTGCCGGCCTCGGCCTTGCTTGGCGCTTCGCTGCTGCTGCTGGCCGATGCCGTCGCCCGCACCATCGTGGCCCCGGCCGAGCTGCCGATCGGCATCGTCACCGCGATCGCCGGCGCTCCGTTCTTCCTCTGGATCCTGCTGCGTAAGCGTGGCGTCATCGACCTATGAGAGACCATTTGGAAACTCTACTCTGGCGGCCATCTGATGGCGTTTTCTGCGCTCCCGGTACTCACGTACCAGCGCATGACCCCGGAAACCAATTTCGGTTTCCGGAAAAGGATCATGCGCAAATGCAAAGTGTTAGAGCGTCCTTTGCGCGTCCATTGGACGCGCGGCGCTCTAATGTACGCTGCGTTCCGGTTCTCGAAACCACCACCATATGACTCGCCAGAGCGAATTTCGAAACGGTCTCTGAGAGGGGTTTTTATGATCGAAGCGCGAGATGTCTCGGTGGCGATCGGCGGCAAGCGTATCGTCGCCAATGTCGATTTCGAGATACGGCCCGGCGAAATCGCGGCCATCGTCGGCCCCAACGGTTCGGGCAAGACGACCTTTCTAAGGGCGTTGTCCGGCGACCTGGCCCATTCGGGAGAGGTCACCATCAACGGCCGCGACCTGTCGGCGATGAAGCCGGTCGAGGCAGCGACGATGCGCGCCGTGCTGCCGCAGGCGACGACGTTGTCTTTTCCCTTCACGGTGCGCGAGATCGTCAGGCTCGGCCTGCTCGGCGGGCGCTCGGGCGCGCTGCCCGGCGAGGACGAGCGCCTGCCCGAACGGGCGCTGGCGCGGGTCGATCTCGACGGCTTTGCCGGCCGTTTCTACCAGGAGCTTTCGGGCGGCGAGCAGCAGCGCGTGCAGTTGGCCCGCGTGCTCTGCCAGGTCTGGGCGCCGGTCGTCGACGGCAAACCGCGCTATCTCTTTCTCGACGAGCCGGTTTCCAGCCTCGACATCAAGCACCAATTGATCATCATGAACATCGCCCGCGACTTCGCCAGAAGGGGCGGCGGCGTGGTTGCCATCCTGCACGACCTCAATTTGACGGCCATGTATGCCGATCGGATTTTCGTCATGCACCGCGGCAGGCTTGCCGCCACCGGCTCGCCGCAGGACGTGCTGAGCGACGTTCTGATCGAAAAAGTGTTCGATTGCCGACTGAGGGTCGGCGTGCTGCCTGCCGGAAACGTGCCGTTCGTGCTGCCGCAGTCAGCGGCGTAAGTTCCAACTTGCAAGGTCGGCGCTGCCCCTCCCTGCCGGGCACTTCTCCCCGTATAGTGACGGGGAGAAGGGGCTTGCCGCAGCCTCGGCGTCCTTCATGCGACGATGGAGATTGGCGAAACCGTCGATGACATTGTCTCTCTCCCCGTCACTATACGGGGAGAGGATGCCGGCAGGCAGGTGAGGGGCAGCGCAACCGTTCGACTATCGCTCTGCCTGCCCTGCAATCAGGCGGCTGGCGCCCTTTGCACCAGCATGTCGATGCCGAGCAGGTGCCGCACATTCGGGCGCGCCGCCACCATGTCGGCGATCGTATAGCGCTCGAGCACGGCGAAGAAGGCGTTGAGCGCCTCGCGCAGCGCCGAATTCAATGCGCAACTGTCGACCAGCGGACATTCGGCGGCGTCGTTCTCGAAACATTCGGCCATGGCGAAGCTCTCTTCGGTCACGCGCACGACGTCGAACAGGGTGATCGATTCGGCCGCGCGGCCGAGCCTGACGCCGCCGTTCCTGCCGCGCACCGTTTCGACCAGACCATGCTCGACCAAAGGCTGCAGGATCTTGAAGAGAAAAAGTTCGGATACCGAGTAGGCGGCCGCGATCTCTGGGATGCGGCTCAACCGGTCGGTATTGGCGGCGCAATACATCAGGATGCGCATCGCGTAGTTGGTCTGGCGTGTCAGCCGCATTTTGTCCTCACGAAGCATTAGCTCAAGCCTAATATGGCCTATACCTTGGAATAATTCCAGACAAGCACCGCGTAATAGATGAACATTTATGTCAGGTTTGCGTGGGCGGTCGTGCGAACCATAATCCTAGTATGGCGCGCATTCGGGTGGGCGGATTACTAAATTAAGTCGGCGAGATCGACCAGGAGCAGTTCATCCATGTCACAATCAGCACCGACTTTGACATCGGCCCGGTTCGATGCCGACGCGGACGCCAAGCTTTCGGCGCTTCGGCGCACCAAGTTCGTCGCCACCGCAGCGCTCGCGCTCTGCGTCCTCGTCTTTGCGGTGGCCAAGTCGTTCGAGGGCCACTATCCGTGGCTGGGTTTCGTCGCCGCTTTCGCCGAGGCGGCGACGATCGGCGGGCTGGCCGACTGGTATGCGGTGGTGGCGCTGTTCAGACGGCCGCTCGGCCTGCCGATCCCGCACACCGCCATCATTCCGGAGAACCAGAACCGCATCGCCGACAATCTCGGCCGTTTCATCGAGGTCAATTTCCTGGCGCCGGAGCCGGTGCGCGAAAAGCTTGCCGAGGTCGACTTTTCCGCGCTCGTCGCGGACTGGCTGGCCGACCAGAACCGCGCCGCCGATCTGTCGCATTTCGTCGGCCGGCTGGTGCCGCAGACACTGGCGGCGGTCGAGCAATCCGGCCTGCGCGGCTTCGTCACCAGCCGCATGCTGGAGCAGATCGAAAAGGTGCCTCTGGCGCCGCTCGCCGCTGAGTTGCTGTCGGCCCTGACCGACGACCGCCGCCACCAAAGACTGTTCGACGAATTCACCAAGGTCGTCGGCCGTTTCCTGAGCGACGAGCAGGCGCTGGCGACGATGCGCGAGAAGATCCGCGAGGAACTGCCGTCGCTGTTCAATCTGTTTCGCGCCGACGCCTATCTGCTGAAGAAGATCGTCGCCTCCGCCGGTTCGCTGCTCGACGAGGTGAGGGCCGATCCCGATCACCCGATGCGCGCCGAATTCGACCGTTTTGTCCTGACCTTCGTCGAGCGGCTGAGGACATCCAAGCAATATGCCAAGCGCGCCGAGAAACTGAAGCGCGATTTCCTCGCCCGGCCGGAGTTGAAGGCGCTGGCCGGCGACATGTGGGAAAGCCTCAGTGTGTTCATCGAGCAGGACGCCAAGGCGCCGAATTCGATGATCCGCGCCCATCTTGCCAACATGTTCGTCGAGGTCGGCCGCCATCTTGCCGGCGATGCGCAAATCAGGGCCGACATGAACCAGGGGTTCGTCGTGGCGCTGTCTTCCTTCGTCGAGAGCCAGAAGAGCGGCGTCTCGAAATTCATCGCCGATCAGGTCAAGCGCTGGGACCTTGCCCAGCTCACCAGGCTGATCGAGATGAACATCGGCAGAGACCTGCAATATATCCGCTTCAACGGCATGGTCATCGGCGGCCTTGCCGGCGTCGTGCTCCATACCGTGGAACGGCTGTTCCTCGTCGACTGAGCCGCGATGTGCTGCGCCTCCGAATGGACCGCGAAGCTTCAGTGCCCTATTGTTCTCTTCAGGTGCCGCATTCGCAGCAACAGGGGAGAACCACCATGGCAAAGCAACCGGATTCCGACTCCTTCATGGACATGTTCGGCAGGTTCGGCCGCGACCTGAAGCTGCCGAACGTCGATGTCGAGGCGATCCTCAACCATCATCGCAAGAACCTCGAAGCCTTGGAAAAGTCGGCCAGGGCGGGTGCCGCCGGGGCGTCGTCGCTGCTCTCCAAACAGCGCGAGATGCTGCAGGACACGCTGCACGAGATCGCCGACATGGCGCAGAGTTACAGGGCGCCGGGCGATCCTCGGGAGTTGATGGCCAAGCAAGCCGCGTTCGCCAGGAAGTCCTTCGAAACCGCATTGAAGAATGCCGGCGAGGTGGCCGAACTGGCCAGGAAATCCGGCACCGAATCGGTCGAGATTCTGCGCGAGCGCATCAAGGAGGCGATGGAGGAAATCCGCACAGGCTACGATAAGAAGTAGGCTGTCCCCAAGCCAAAGCAGGTGGACTTTTCTCCCCTCATTTCCGGCTCGTGAAAGCCGTATTGTTGGTCCTTGGCGCCGCCGAGGCGCACAAAGTTCCTCTTGCCCGATAATCCTGTTTCCGACGCTGGACACAGGCACTGACGCGATCCGGCCGAGGATATCGCAGCGGAACGTGCGGAGCGAATTGACATAGACGGCCGGTTCGTGGTCCGGAGGCAAGGCAAGCGATCGGGAAAGCAGGAATGACGCAAACACGGCTGAGGACGCCGCCGACCTACGAGCAACTCAGGACGATGACCGGGCAGGAGCTTGGCGTGTCGGAGTGGACGACGGTCGACCAGAGCCGCATCGACCAGTTCGCCGAATGCACGGGCGACCGCCAATGGATCCATGTCGATCCAGAGCGGGCGAAGCGGCAAAGCCCGTTCCGCACCACCATCGCGCATGGCTATCTAACGCTGTCGATCATCGGCGCGCTGGCGCTCGACATGGGCATCGTGCCCGAAAACACGCAAGCCGTCTTCAACTATGGCTTCGACAAGGTGCGGTTCCTGGCGCCGGTCAGGGCCGGCACACGCATCAGGTTGCGCATCACGCTCTTGTCCATGGAGGACAAAGGCCCCGGCCAGTATCTGATGAAGGCCGCCAACATCGTCGAGATCGAAGGTGAGCAGAAGCCGGCGCTGACCGCCGAAACGCTCGTCATGCTTTATGAGCGGCGCAAGCGGGGCAGGGCCTGAGGGCGAAACGCCAAGGCCAGCATTTTCGTGACAACTAAAATCAGCGCGACATCGCCTCTTCAAGCGTCCTGAAAATTTTCTCGTCTGCCGACTGCGCGACGTTGAAGCGCAGGAAACGGCTAGCTGTTTGGGACAGGCTGAACGCATTGCCGGGCGCCAGCACGATATTGGCCGACAAAGCGCGGCGGGCTATTTCAGCCGCATCCACGCCTTCCGGCAGGCTGCACCACAAGAACATGCCGGCCGGCTGGTCGATCCACGGCGTGATGCCGATCGCCTTCAGCCGCGTACTTGTCTCAGCCATGGCGCGTGAAAGCCGCGTACGCAGCAAATCCACGTGCTTGCGATAGCTGCCGTCCTTCAGCAGCGTCAGCACCAGTTCGGAGGCAAGCCGTCCGCTGCCGAAGGATGTGGCTATCTTGAGATCGGTCAGTCCTTCCATCCAGTCGCGCGGGGCCGCGATAAAGCCGCAGCGCACCGACGCCGAAAGCGTCTTGGAGAAGCTGCCGATATGGACGACGCGACCCAGACCGTCGAACGCCGCCAGCCTGGGCGCGGGCGTGTGTTCGAAGTCGGCAAAGATATCGTCTTCGATGATCGTCAGATCCGATTGGTCGGCGAGCTTGAGCAATCGATGGGCGATGACCGGCGACAGAATTGCACCCGTCGGATTGTGGAGCGCGGAATTGGTAATGTAGAGGCGCGGCCGGTGCTCGATCAGCGCCTGCGCGAACAGCTCGATATCCGGCCCCGACGGCGTATAGGGAACGCCGACCACCTTGGCCCGGTGAGCGCGCAACAGGGCATGGAAGTTGAAATAGCAGGGATCGTCCACCAGCACCGTGTCGCCGGGCTCGAGCAGGAACCGGCACAGAAGGTCGATGGCCTGGGTGCCCGATTCCGTCAGCATGATCTGGTCGGGATATGCCTCGATGCCGTGCTCTGCCATGCGCCGCGCGAGCAGATGACGCAGCGGCGGCAGCCCGAGCGGGGTGCCGTAGTCCGTCAGCGTGACATCATCGCCGCGTGCCATTGTCCGCAGTGCCCGGCGCAATCCGGCCTCCGGCATCCACGAGGCAGGCAGCCAGCCGCAGCCGGGTTTCAGCACGCCGTCGCCGGCTTCCAGTGACTGGCGCGAAACCCAGAGCGGATCGACAGCTCGATCAAGCCTGGGGCCGATCTCGGCCAGCGACAAGGGAGCCAGGGGTCCGGCGGCATAAAAACCTGAACCTGGGCGCGAGCGAATGATGCCCTCCGCCGCCAGACGCTCATAGGCCTCGACCACAGTGGATTTCGAAACCTGCATGGTTTTCGCGAAAGCCCGGATCGAAGGCAGTCGGGTTCCCGGTGTCAGGCTGCGTGCGGCGATTCTGTGCCTGATCGTCGCCATGACGCTTTCGACAAGCGTCCCGCTGCCCGTACTTACCGTCGCCTGCTCGTCCATCCGTACTGCTCAACCCACCATGACAGTTTTATCTAACTGTACCTCATTGTCTCTGGTGGCGCCATACGTCCGGCCGATAGAGGGCGAGAACATCAGGAGCGTGCGATGGATAAGACGGCGGGTGGCTGGATCAACGGATTCGTAGGCGTGCTGATTTTCAGCGGATCGCTTCCGGCAACGCGCGTCGCGGTGATGGATTTCGATCCGGCGTTCCTAACCGTCGCCCGCGCTGCCACGGCAGGCATCCTCGGCCTCGCGCTCCTGCTCATTTTTCGCCAGAAGCGTCCGGAGCGACGAGATCTGTTGTCGCTGGCCATCGTGGCGCTCGGCGTCGTGGTCGGCTTTCCCCTGCTGACCGCGTTGGCGCTCAAGCACATCACCTCGGCCCATTCCATCATCTTCGTCGGCCTGCTGCCGCTGGCGACTGCAATCTTCGGCGTCATCCGCGGCGGCGATCGCCCCAAACCGGCTTTCTGGCTGTTTTCGTGCCTTGGCAGCGCCCTTGTTGCCAGTTTTGCGGTGACGCAAGGCGTTTCGGCCTCGCCGGTTGGCGACATGCTGATGCTGGCCGCAATCATCCTGTGCGGACTGGGCTATGCGGAAGGAGCTACGCTGTCCCGCAAACTCGGCGGCTGGCAGGTGATCTCATGGGCTCTGGTGTTGTCGCTGCCGGTCATGCTGGCCCTGACGCTCATCACCATGCCACCGTCGCTCGAAAACGTCAGCAATGCCGCTTGGTTCGGCCTGGCCTATGTCTCGCTGTTCAGCATGCTGATCGGTTTTGTGTTCTGGTATCGCGGACTGGCGCAAGGCGGCATCGCTGCGGTCGGGCAGTTGCAGCTTCTCCAGCCTTTCTTCGGCCTTGGGTTGGCAGCTATGCTGCTGCACGAGCAGGTCAGTCCCGCCATGATCGCGGTCACTGCTGCCGTCGTGCTTTGCGTGGTCGGTGCGAAGAGATATGCGCGGTAGGCCGACGGTTGGCTAGAACCTCGTCACCACGCCGATGCCGATGCCTTCGAAGCCCCCCATCGCCATCAGCGCAGCCGGCGCCTCTTCGAGGCTGATCCTCTTGCCGACCAGCAGTTCGGGTCTTAGCTTGCCGGTGCGGATCATCTCCATCATCGCCTGGTAGCGGTGGGCCTGCATGCCGTGGCTGCCGCGGATTTCGAGCTCGAAGGCGATCACCTTGTCCATCGGTATCTGCGGCCTGGCGTGATCGCCGAGCATCAGCCCGACCTGCACATGGCGGCCGCGCCGGCGCAGATTCGCGATCGAGTTGAACGAGGTAGTGGGATGGCCGAGCGCGTCCATCGACATATGCGCGCCGCCATTGGTGATCTGCTTGACCGCCTTGACCACATTCGGCGTCTTGGCGGCGTTGATGGTCGCAACCGCGCCGATCTTGCTGGCAAAATCCAGCTTCTCGTCGGTCAGGTCGATGGCAATCACGTTGGCACCCATGGCGCTGGCGATCATGATCGCCGACAGACCGACGCCGCCGCAGCCATGCACGGCCACCCATTCGCCGGGCGTCACCCGCCCCTGGTCGACAATGGCGCGGAACGAGGTGACGAAGCGGCAGCCGAGGCTGGCGGCGGTGGCGAATTCCATTTCGTCCGGCAAACGGACCAGGTTGGTGTCTGCATGATCGATGGCGACAAATTCGGCGAACGAGCCCCAGGCGGTGAAGCCGGGCTGGGACTGGTGCTCGCAGACCTGATGGTTGCCGGAGCTGCATTCGAAGCAACGGCCGCAGCCGACGGCGAACGGCACGGTGACGCGCTCGCCGGCCTTCCAGCGGGTCACCTGGCTGCCGGCCGCCACGACGACGCCGGCAAGCTCGTGGCCCGGCACATGCGGCAGGCGGATGCCGTCGTCATGGCCCATCCAGCCATGCCAGTCGCTGCGGCAGAGCCCGGTCGCTTCGACCTTGATGACGACGCCGTCCAGGGCCGGTTCCGGATCGGGAACGGTCTGGATCGTCGGCGTTTCACCGAATTTTTCGAAGACGACGGCTTTCATCGGCAATTCCTCATGCTTCAATCCAACTTGCTCTATTCGGCATCGATCTGGTTCGCCGGCGCGGCCTTCTGGAAGGCCGGCAGCGCCATGCAGGCGGCGTGGATGCGTGTGATCGTCGGGTAGGGCGTCATGTCGACGCCGAACCGGGCGTTGCTGGTAACCTGTGCGACAAGGCAGATGTCGGCCAGCCCCGGCGTGTCGCCGTGGCAGAATGTCCCGGTTTCGGACGAGGAAGCCAGAATCTTTTCAAGCGGCTGGAAGCCTTCGTTCACCCAGTGCCGGAACCAGTTGACGACGTCCTCGTCGCCGGCGCCGAACAGGGTACGCAGCGAGGTCAGCACGCGCAGATTGTTCACCGGATGGATGTCGCAGGCGATCATCTGCGCCAGCATCCTGACGCGGGCCCGGCCAAGTGCGTCCTGCGGCAGCAGCGGCGGTTCGGGCCTGGTCTCGTCCAGAAATTCGATGATCGCCAGCGATTGCGTCAGCAGCGTGCCGCCGCCCAGGATCAGTGCCGGCACCAGTCCTTGCGGATTAACCGAGAGATAGGCGGGCTCCAGATGCTCGCCGTGGCGCAGATGATGCCGCACATATTGGTAGGCCAGGCCCTTCATCTCCAGCGCGATCCGCACCCGGTAGGAGGTGGAGGAGCGGTAGTAGTTGTGAAGGACGAGGTCGCTCATTCCTTTACATTCGGCCGATTTGGACGGCCGGGCAAGGCATGGTGGTCCGGAAATTGCCGTCTCCACCCTTTGGCAAGGCATGGATGTACTATTTGCCAATAATCTGGCCATGGTTGCTGGGCTATTCTATCCTGCCTTGAACTGAAACGAACGCCAATGACCGCAGTCAACGATAGCGCTAGGTTTCTGATCATCGACGACCACCCGCTGTTTCGCGAGGCGCTGCACAGCGCTGTGCAAATGGCCTATCCGGACGTCGACACTGTCGAGGCGCGTTCGATCACCGAGGCATTTGAGCTTCTGGCGGACGCGAAGCCATTCGATCTCGCGCTGCTCGATCTCAGCATGCCTGATGTGCATGGCTTCGACGGGCTGCTGCAGCTTCGGACGCGCTATCCGCGCCTGCCGGTGGTCATCGTTTCGGGGCATGAGGAGCCCAAGATCATTTCCGAGGCGCTGTCCTACGGCGCTGCCGGTTTCATCCCGAAATCGGCGCGCAAGAGCGACCTGGCCGCCGCCATCCGCTCGGTGATGGAAGGTGCGATCTACGTGCCCGAAACCTACGAAGGCCAACCGCCGGACGCCGACAGCACCGACCGCGCCGAGATGGTGCAGCGCCTAGCCAAATTGACCCCGCAGCAATTGCGGGTGCTGCAGATGCTGCGCCAGGGCTTGCTCAACAAGCAGATCGCCTACGAGCTGCAAGTCGGCGAAACCACTGTCAAGGCGCATGTTTCCGAGATCCTGCGCAAGCTCAACGTCTACAGCCGGACGCAAGCCGTCATCGAGGTTTCGAAGCTCGACAGTGCCGAGCTGTTTCGCGGCCAGGCGGGGTTTTAAGCGCCGGCTGCGGACAGGCGTTCTGCTACAGGACGTCCACGATGAAAGCCATGGCGATCGATCATATCGTTCTTGCGGTCGATGACGTCGAGCGCGCCTGCCGTGCTGGCCACCGCAAACGTTGGGGATTGGCCTAGAGCGTTCTGTCATTTGATTGAATCGTAGGGATTCCCGAATCACGACAATTTTGATTCAACCTGCTGGCTGG